>NZ_CP099966.1:3675000-3975000 GCF_025403485.1 Chryseobacterium paludis | reverse complement strand
AATCAAATTATTGAATCACAACAGGAGACGAAACTTACCACGATCGTTTACCACCCGGAGTGGAACAAGGGCGTCATTGGTATTGTAGCTTCCAGACTTATTGAAACTTACTATAAACCAACACTTGTTTTTACAGATGGTAATAATGGGGAGATGGTAGCTTCAGCAAGATCTGTATCGGATTTCGACGTACATGAAGCATTAGACCTTTGTTCAGAATATTTTCTGAAGTTTGGCGGACACCATGCTGCGGCGGGACTTTCAATGGAGAAATCCAAATTTGAAGCTTTCAAAGAAAAGTTTGAAAAAGTAGTCGCTGAGAAAATACAGGAACATCAGAAAGAGTCTTCTATTATAATAGATTCTGAAATTGAAATCGATGATATTAATAGAGAGTTTATTAATTTTCATAGAAAATTAGCTCCTTTTGGTCCACATAATATGAAACCCAATCTGGCTTTAAAAAATCAGAAGCTTTCAGGATATATAAAAACAATGGGGAAAGATAACAACCATGTTAAGTTTTATATAAAACAAGAATCTACAGGCAGGAATATTGAATGTGTTGGTTTCAAGTTAGGACAGTTCTCAGAAGATTTCAGAAACAAATATTTTGATTTAGCATTTACTTTAGAAGAAAATCACTGGAAAGGCAATGTAACGCATTACCTCAATATAAAGGATGTAAAATTTAGAGATTAGTCTTTAATTTAATAATGAAAAAAATAGGCCTCTTTTTCGGTTCGTTTAATCCAATTCATATTGGACATCTTATTTTAGCCAATTATATTTTAGAAAATTCGGATATGGATGAATTGTGGTTTGTTGTAAGTCCACAAAATCCATTTAAAGATAAAAAATCATTATTAAAAGATCATAACAGGTTAGACATGGTTCAGGCTGCCATAAAAAATTATCCCAACATGAGGGCTTCAAATGTAGAGTTTTCTCTACCGAGGCCAAGCTATACTATCGACACCCTTACCTATCTTACAGAAAAGCACCCGGACTATTCTTTTAGTTTAATTATGGGTGAAGATAATCTGGATAATCTTCATAAATGGAAGAATTATGACCTGCTGATCAAGAATCATCATATCATTGTTTATCCAAGAGTTTTTGAAGGTGAGAAAAAAGATTCAGAATATTTACAGCATGAAAATATTTCATTGATCAAGGCTCCTGTTATTGAGATCTCAGCCACCGAAATTCGCAATATGGTCAAGCAAGGTAAAAATGTCAGACCTATGCTTCCGCCAGAAGTTTTTGAATATTTGGATGGTAGCAGTTTTTATAAGTAATTTTGCAATTCAGGAAATGGGTTTGAGGATTTATGGCTTAGACTTATAATTTATAATTTAAGAAATGAACTTCATCGAAAAATTTTTCTCAAAATATTCTCAGGAAAAAATCATTAAATGGTTTAAACAAATCTGTATTGCAGAGGCAATTTCTTGTTTCCTGCTCTATGGTGTTGCCATGATCTGGAAAAGATATGACGACGACGGATTACTTCCCACAATTTTTATTATTGTAGTTGGGAATATCCATGGTCTTTTCTTTACCATTTATCTTTTGCTTTGTTTACCTGTGAGAAAAATTTTCAAATGGGATGATGAAGATTTCGTATTTGCACTACTTTCAGCATTCTTTCCTTTTGCCACGATATGGGTAGATAAAAAACTTGCCCGCTTCGACAGAGAATAAAAAAAGAGGCTTTAGATAAGCCCCTTTTTGTTTTTAATAATCTCTTTTCACATGTCCCGTTCCATTTACGGTGTGTGACGCTCCTGCACTATCCGTGTACGTTCCATTAAATGTAAAATCTGTGTAAGTTCCTACAGCTCCAGCGCTGGTTACTGTAAATGTGATCTGATTAGTAGTTCCATCAACAGTTATATTTTGGTATGCATTCGAATTATTTGTAACGGTTAAATAGTAATTATTTACCAGAACGCTGCCTGCAAGTAAATCCGCACCCTCATATCTAAAATAAGTTCCTACAGGAACAGGGCTTTGCGCTGAACTAATTAAGTTAGGTGAAACACTAATATTACTTAATATAAGCCTGGTAGCTTGATTATCTACTTTATAACTAATGAACTCTGAAACTGTATTACAGACTACAATATCTCCAAGATTTGTAATAGGCGCAGTTCCTGTAAAGTTAATCTCGCCACTTGTTTGAATATTAGTAATATCAATACCTTCCAATACAAACTGTTGATTACTTGAACATCCGAGAGAATTGATTGAAAAAGTTCCATTGGTCACTGGAACCACAATAGTCTGAAAATAATTTACTGCTCCGGCAAATCTAAGACTAGCAAAACCATCTGTGACATCAGCTCCAGAACAGGTTTTCAATGTTCCTTTGATCGTATACTGATTGGTTGAACTTGTTAAAGAAATATCGGGCAGTACAGTAGTAGCTCCTACGGGAAATGGCCCTACTGTTGAGCTATAAACTACCGTATTGCAATTGTCATAAATTTTTAGTTCAAGAGGCTCACCAGCAGGAACAACTCCCGAAACCATACCATCCCCATCTGTAATTCCATAACTTTCATAAGTCTGTGAATTTCTTTTTAATCCTATCATTGCATTACTCAATGGTTGGCCAGCAGCATTTTTCACTGTAACCTTTAATACCGCTTGCGGAAATTGTGCATCACAGTTCCACCAGGAAAAGTGACTTACATTTCCCACATACGTATTTCCAACTTTAGTTGCGGAACCTTCTTCCTGCCACATTCCTGTAATTTCACTAAATGACCACAAAGGGATTGTATTCGGTGAAGTTGCTAATTGAGCAGCATCTAGTGGGACAGTAATTTCTGCTGTATGACCGGTAGCAATCTGTAGATTTTGTCCAGAACTTCCCGTTAACTGTACATGAAGCATTCCATAGGTTTCCATAACTCTTGAATTTCCGTTCAAATTTGTTGCTAAAAAAGATCCAGGCATTAATTCGTTCAGATACTGATTGGAAGGACTTAAGTGGAATAATGCAACATCTACATTTCCACTATAGGCGTTTCCGGAAGCATCATTAAAACTTCCGTCAAATTTCACTTTTGTTCCGTTCGAAAGAGAAACTGTCGCTGTAGCCCCAGAAGTAATGGATGTTGTAGTAATCGCAGGGATCATCATAATGTTTACCCTACTGTTTCCATTTGTAGGAACTAAAGTACGTGAAGCATTGATATAACCCGCCTTAGTTACTTTGATAAAAGCAAAGTTTTCTTTCACCTCGGCATTTTTAATTATAAAAAGACCTTTAGAATTTGTCTGCACTGTACTTGTTCCAATACTAACTGTTGCTCCGGAAATAGGACTTCCGTTCGTACTTAATACTAATCCCTGAAAATTTCTCTGAGCAGTATTTCCGAAATTAAAATTGGACTGCGGATTTGGCGTGATGTCAGATTCCATGTTAAAATCACTTATACACGAAAATAAGATCAGTAGTATTAATAAAAATAAAGGATAAATTTTTCTCATAAATTATTAATTTTTTTATTGATACTAAAGTAGTCATAAAATAGAATACGAAATTACATTCTCCTTTTTATGTTAATTTTTTCAAAATTTCAGTTTTGATGTAACAACTTTAGCCGTCAAGTTGTCTAATAATAGAGTCAATATAAGGAAGGAAAAATTTTCAATTGAAATTTTAGTAACTGAAAATCAATACTTTATATATGAAATAAAAACATTTTAAGTACTTTGTATTGCATAATACTAGATTTATTATATATCTTTGTAATGTTAAATAATAACAAATACAAGCTATTAACAAATAAAAAATAGAATCATGAAAACGCCCATTCTCTTTGCAGCCATATTTTTCACTGGATTTGTTTTTGCCCAACAGAAATCAGATACTCTAAAAACTAAAAATATAGAGGGTATAAACTTAAAGAAACAGGTCTTCAAAAAACAAAGCGACCGCTTTATTTATGATGTTGCTTCTTCCCCTATTGCTAAAGGGACAAATACCTTCAACTTATTAAAGCAGACTCCAATGATCTCCAGTATTGATGGGAAAACATTAAAAATAATGGGGAAATCAGAAGTTGTTATTTACATCAACAATAAAAAATCCAATATGGATGCGGAGGCATTAATTGAAATGCTTAAAAACACACCATCTGAAGATATCCAGAAAATTGAAGTAATCACTGTTCCAGGTAGTGAGTTTCAAGTTGAATCTAACGACGGGGTAATTAACATTGTGATGAAAAAAAGCAGAAACAATGGTTATAACGGAACTTTAAAAATGCAAAATGAGCAGGCTTATTATAACAATCCTTCTGCAAGTGCTTCTTTCAATTTCCGAAAAGACAAATTAGCAGTTAACACAAATATCAGTACTGGAAGCTGGACAGACAGAGAAAAGTATAGACTTTCTAATGGAAACTCCACTTTTAAAAATGAGTCTTTTGGATTTAATGATGATCCAAATAAAAACTTTGGTGGTAGCGTGAATATTGATTATGAAATTACCAAAAAGCAAAGTCTGGGTTTCACATATAATATGAGATACAATAAAAGTTTCAATTCTATTCTGGATATTACAAACATTCAAAATGGGGTCTTAAAAAACAGAACTGTAAATAATGAAGATGCCCAGACAAGAAATCATTCTTTTAATTTAAACTATGAAATAAAAACGGATTCGTTAGGAAGTAAACTAACTTCTAATATCTCCTATTTATGGTTCAACAGAGACAAATCGAGCATTAATGAAACATTTCCCTTTTATAATGATGACGATAATAAATACGGGGCATTTAAACAATGGGTTCCGCAGATCATTAACAATTACGCAGCCAATGTAGATTACATCAAAAAAACAGCAAAAGGGAATTCATGGTTAATGGGAATTAGCTATAATAATACAAAAACAGACAACGATACCAGACAGGATGTTTATACAAAAGCAAGCGACAGTTTTGTAAATGATTTCGATCAAACCAATCATTTCATTTATAAAGAAAATATTCTAGGTCTTTATCTTACTTACGAAAGAAAATTAAGTGAGAAATTATCCGGAAAAATAGGAACCCGTTATGAGATGACCAGAAGTACTGGTGAGATATTAGGAAAAACAGGTTTTGATAGAAACTATAATAACCTGCTTCCGTATCTTAATTTCAACTATGCAATTAATGCAGACAATAATATAAGCTATACTTTTTCCAGCAGAATAAGAAGACCTCGATTTTGGGAATTAAATCCATCCAGAACTTATTTTACACCAGACAACTACACTCAGAACAATCCGTTCGTTTTAGCTTCTAAATATTATAATCAGGAAATCAATTATATGTTTAAGAATGCTTTCTATGCAAACCTAAGTTTTAACTATGTAGAAGATGCCTCAAACCAGGTGCCTCTGCAGGGGACTGTGACAAAACCTGAAAAAGATGAGAATGGAAAGATAGAACTTGATTCTAATGGGGATCCTATTATGGTTACTACAAAGTTTTTAAGATACATCAGAACTAATTATGGTAATAATAAGCAGCTTGGGTTGACATTGGGAATGAATAAATCCTGGTTCAAAGATATCTGGACAACGAATTACTCAGTTAATCTAGCCTATGCTATGTATTCCGGCACCGTATCTGAAGATCCAACTTCAAGACCCGTACCTGGCCAGACAGAAGTACTTACTCCTTATGTTATCGATGTGAAAAACTTTAATTTTTCTGCTCAGTTCAACAACACCATTCGTCTTTCGTCTAAAAAAGACTGGTTCCTGGGAATTAACTACTTCTATGCTGGAAAAAGCAAAATAGAAATTGGAGAATTAGGAACAAGACAAAGCCTGGATCTTAATATCAAAAAAATCGTAGGCGATTGGACCGTTTTGGTGGAAGTATATGATGTATTTAATCAAAACTTCAATAAAATAAAAGGTATTCAACCTGATGGAAGCTTCAACAATGTAACCAATTTTGAGTATCCAAGAATTTTCAGTGTAGGGGTCACCTATAATTTTGGAAATCAAAAACTGAAAAAAACCAGAGAAATGAAATCAGCCAATGATGCTGTAAAATCTAGAACTTAATATAATAAACTTCTTTAAGATTCTGTCTTAAACCATGTTCAGAATCGAAACCTCAACTTAAAAAAATAAATTCATGAAGACGCCACTACTCATCGCAGCTATATTTTTTACCGGACTAGCTTTTGCTCAGGAAAAAAAAACAGATTCAGTAAAAACTAAAAGTATAGAGGGAGTTACTTTAACGAAACAAGTATTTAAAAAACAAAGTGATCGCTTTGTGTACGATGTTGCCGCTTCGCCTGTTGCTAAAGGAAATACAACATTTGATCTATTAAAACAAACTCCATTACTTTCATCTACCGATGATAAGACATTAAAAATTGCAGGAAAGAATAATGCTATAATCTATATCAATGGTAGAAAAACCAATATGGACGCTGATTCATTAGTTCAATTTCTTAAAAACACACCAGCAGAGAATATCCAAAAAATTGAGGTTATTACAGTTCCGGGAAGTGAGTACCAGGTAGAATCATCTGATGGGATCATCAATATCGTTTTAAAGAAAAAAATGAGCGATGGATTAAGTGGTAACATAAGAATGTCTAACTCTCAAAATAAGTTCAACGGAAGCGATGCCAGTTTTTCAGCCAATTACAGAAAGAATAAATTAGGAATCAGCGCTAATCTTAGTGGTGGCGAAAATATCGGTGCACAATCTTATATTTTAAGAAATGGAAATAGTTTATCATCCAATGAATCTGTAGGTGATATTAATGATCCAAATAAAAACCTTGGCGGTTATTTGAACATTGATTATCAATTAACAGAGAAGAGCAATCTAGCTTTATCTTGGAATACTTGGGCTAATAAAAGTTATAATTCTACAGTAAATTTATTTAATACTATCCGCTCTTATGATGATAAGAAAAAAGATTACATTACTAATTATACTAATTCCAGAAACAAGGAAGATGCAAGATCTTATAACAATTCAGTCAACTTAAATTATGAATTAAAAACCGATTCTTTAGGAAGTAAATTGAATGTAAATGCTGCTTATCTTAATTACAAAAGATTTCAGTTTACTGATAATAAAACTTATCTCGCCAATTCACTTGGCCAAGACACAGGTCTTAGTCAAACCATTTATCAGAACCTTCCACAGATAATCAATAATTTTTCTGGGACAGTAGATTATATCCAGAAATTAAAAAATGATTTTACGGTTTCCATAGGAGGAAATTACAATAAAACGAAAACGGATAATGACACTAAGAATGACACTTATAGGGTAAATCCCCCTGCTCCAATAAAAAAAGAAGAACACATGCCTAATCATTTTATATATGATGAAAATATTTATGGAGCCTATTTAACAATAGAAAAAAAATTCTCCGATAAGCTTTCTGGGAAAGTCGGAGCAAGGTATGAAATTACAAAAAGTTTAGGGACGGTTAACGCTCCTCTAAATCCGGATAAGACGATGCAATACCAAGAAATAAAAAGAAATTATAATAACTTTTTACCCTATCTAAGTTTCAATTATGCTATTAATGACAGCAATAATATATCATATTCATTTTCAAGTAGAATGAGAAGGCCTAGTTTCTGGGAAATAAATCCAGTTCGAAATATTTTAACCGATGATAATTACACTCAGAATAATCCGTTTGTAAAGGCTTCTTCTACCTATAACCAGGAATTAACCTATATGTATAAAAGCTCCTATTTCTTGATTTTGAATCATTCATATTATAAAGATCAGATTACTCAGGTTCCATTACAGGGTTATCCCGTAGCACCGGATGGAACAGTTGGACCAAGAAATGTATTGCGTTACATTAGAACAAATTTCGGGGATAAACAAGAAATGTCTGCAATGTTAGGAATTCAAAAATCATTCTTTAAACAATACTTGACCACTAACTTCAACATTGGTTTTCAACATAACATCAATAATGGCAGTCTTGATACTGATCCAACAACCGGAGAGAGATTTAAAAATAAAGAAGGTGAGTTTATTACGTATACAAACAATATCAGATCTACAAGCATGGTCATTCAAACTAATAACACAGTACGTCTTGATAAAAAGAAAACATGGTTCTTAGGCGTAAATTATTTCTTTGTTGATAAACAGCAAATAGAACTTGGAATGCTGAAGAACTTAATGAGCTTGGATCTTAGTTTGAAAAAAATCTGGAACGAATGGACTTTTGCACTCAATGTAAATGATGTTTTAAAAACAAATATTGTAGAAATTGAAGATTATCAAGCCAATGGAAACTACAATTATGTAAGAAACGATCAATACAGAAGAGGTATGACTTTAAGCATCACTTACAATTTTGGTAATCAAAAAGTTAAAAAAGTAAGAGACATCGAGGGTGCTTCCGACGCCATCAAAAGCAGAACAAGATAAAAAAACATTCATTTCTTCATATCAATTATTTTATGGTAAGCTCGCTGATTTCTCAGCGAGTTTTCTATCTTTAGCCTGTATGAAAAATTTAATTATCATTTTTAGCTGGTCGTTAATACTGCTGTTCAGTATCGGTTGCAAGAAAAAAACGATAGATCTCGGTAATAAAATCTCTTTCGAAAGTCAGGAAAATATTTCTTACGGCAATGATTCTGAGCAGAAAATGGATCTGTATATTCCTTCTAATTTAAATTACAAGCCCGATGTCTTTCTTTTTATACATGGCGGTGGCTGGCGTAGTGGAAACAAATCTCAACTCACATTTTTCGCTTTATCTATGATGCAAAAATTTCCAAAAGCCATTTTTGCGAATATCAATTACAGATTAGCATCAACGACCCATTTTGCCATTCCAAATCAGACCGATGACATCAGCAGTGCTATTGAGCATTTAGAAAAAACATTAAACTATAAACCAAGATTTGTGCTTTTAGGTAACAGTGCTGGTGGTCATTTATCAATGCTCTATGCCTATAAATTTGATAAAGATAAAAAAGTAAAAGCTGTTATTAATATTGTAGGACCTTCCGATCTGGCAGATTCTGGTTTTAAAAAATATTTCGATTATGCATTTGTTGAAAAGCATTTAATCAACCCAAAAGTTCTTTCTTCAGGAACATCTATGACCAGTTTTATCAGTCCTGTGAAATGGATCAATACTACCTCAGCTCCTACTCTTTCTTATTACGGAAAAAATGACCAGGTCATCCCAATGTCACAAAAGGTAATTTTAGATTCTATTTTAGACAAAAACGGGATATTTCACGAGTCTTTTGGCTTTAAAGGAGGACATTTGGATTGGGACAAAGAAAATAACAGCTCTTTTCTAATTACCAAAATTGATCAGTTTCTGAAACAGGTGGACAAAAAGTAAACGCTCTGAACAGGTCAAAGCGTTTTTTTATTTAAATATTTAATTCTGATTCTTTAATATTTAAGAGCTTTTTTAGCTTCAAGGGCTGTAGTATTCAAAGTAGAAAGACATTTGGTAAAATTGTCCATATTTCTCAAGTCCCAAAAAGGTAGAAGAACTACAACGGAAAAATCTGTTTCAGGATCGTAAAGCATAGTTGAAAGATAACCCTCCGTAGCTCCATTATGCCCATATCCCACTCCCGGAACATATGAACATCCTAATGCATAATCAGAAGTTGTTGCCGGTCCTTTACTTTTTTTCATTTGTTCTACACTTGATGCATTAAGAACATTCTGACTTTTCATCATACTTCTTATGTAATCAGAAAGTGTAAGCATGGTCCCTACACCATTTCCCTCTGCAACATGAGCACTTGCATTTTTCTGATCGGTTATTTCATTATGATCTGTATATTTAATAAAGCCCTTTACATAAGGAATCGGCAACTGCTGATCAGGTGCCAATTCGGGGAATTTAATATCTAACGGAATCTTCGAAGAAGGTCCTACAATATGATCGTACATATAATTTCCATACGTTTTAGAAGTGTTTGATTTCTGAGAATAAACTCTTGAAATTATCTCTCCTAAAATTGAAAATCCTGTATTTGAATAATGATATACTGTATTGGGTAAGCCATACGTAAGATTATGATCTGTTAGAAGTTTCACATATTCCGTAGAAGTAAATTGATGATCGGGAAAATTCTCAAGCATATAATCTGCATAGGTTTCCCCATTTACATTGTATTGAGAGGTATCGTTTGTTACATCATATATTCCTGCGTTATGTTGTAGAATCTGACGAATGGTAATCTGATTTTTATTCGGAAAATTCCATTCTGCTGTATTGGGTACATAAGGAACATTTGTTCCGGGAATATTAGCTGTAATTTTATCATCAAGATGAAGCCATCCATCCTGCATCATTTTTAAAATAGCTGTAGAGGTAAAATTTTTAGTATTACTCGCAAAACGAAAGTTCGTTTTCTTAGTTACAAGAGTTCCATTATTTCCCGTCACTGTACTAAAATAGGTTCCTTTTGGAGAAACAATATAAACACTTAGTGACGGAACATCTGTATTCAACTCTTTCTGAAGATCTGTATGAATCTTCCTTATCGCCGTATCGAGATCAGTTTGATAGTCTTCAACTTCACTACTCTTACACCCCAGGAAAGCGAGTAAGAATAGTGAGATTGATACAATTTTTAGTTTTTCCATGGTTATATCGTTAATTTTTAGTTTTATTCTGATTTCATAATCTCCGTTCTTTCAGAAATCCCATTGGCATTAAACGCTTCAATTTGGAAATAGTAAGCATCTGTTCTATCCGCCCCTGTGAAAAAATATTCATTTTTGCCGTAAACCATAATGCTTCCATATAATTTATCCGGAGATTTCCCCCAATAGATAACATAGCCATCAGCTTCAGAATTCTGTTGCCATTTCATCCATATACTTCTTCTTTCACCATATTTTTTGGCATCAGCCCGTAAAGGAACAAAGTTCTCGACTTTTGCAGGTTTTGTGCCTTCTCCTTTTCCGAATACTCTAAAGCCACTTAATGCAAATTTTCCTGTAGGCATTTTCAAATTTTCTATTTTTAGGAATCTTGCTTTAGCCGGTTTTTCAAGTTCTACATAATCGTGTGGAACATCCTTGGTATTTTTACTTTTATCTACAATAACATTCCATTTTTTACCATCGTTCGAACCATAGATTTTATACTGATGCATCTTTCCTAATGTCTTTCCTAAAAACTCTACATCCTGATCAGCATAATTAATCTGAATAGCATTGATAGTAGATACATCACCCAGATCAGTCTGAAACCATTCACCTTTATTTCCTGTTTTAGCACTCCAATATGTTTTTATATCTTCATCCACGGCATAGTTTGAGTGATAACCACCTAAAGTCGAAGAAACCTGAACCGGCTTATTATAGTTCAACAACATCCATCCCGTAAAAAGACCTTTGGAAAAATCTTTACCCTGAGCATATTGCGGAAGGTAAGTTGGATAATCTCCGTATGATGTATTGCAATACATTACATCATCTTTATCAAAACCTGCAGGCCAGATCCCCAACCTTCTTTCAAAATTATTTTTAGTGGAAATAAAAATCGTTGAAATATGCCACCAGTTTTTATAATTATCCTCAAAAGTTGCTCCATGTCCGGCTCCTCTTGCAAAACCACCAGGTTTATAGGAGAATGGATTATGCTGCTGGTATTCGAAACCCTCAAGAGGATTTTTACTGACATATACCCCATCAGAATAACCACTAAATTCGGTAGCCGGAGCTCCATACTGCATATAATATTTGTTATTATGTTTTGTCATCCAGGCACCTTCAACAAAAGGCTGTAGAAACACATTATCATTGTATTCTCCAAAACGCTCCCAACCATGATCTTCAGGTTTTAATCTTAATATTGGTTTTACAAAACCTTCAGACTGTAAAGTTTTAACTTTTACCTCGGTTCCTAATAAAGGCCATTCATTACTTGAACCCCAGTATAAGTATAATTTATTTTTATCTTCATCATAATGAAAAGCCGGATCCCAAGCTCCAACTTTTAAAGTATCTACTGCAATTTTCCAGTCATCTTTGGTCGGATTGGTACTTTTCCAAATTGGAAAATCCTGTTCCCAGGTAGAGCCAAAAACGTATAGGGTATCTTTCATTGCCCAAACTGCAGGTGCATTAAGATCGTGAGTATATTTATTATCTCTAAGAAATTTCCTTTTTACAAACTTCCAGTCAAGCATATCATCACTATACCAATAGCCTTCCTGATTGGTGGAAAAAAGAAATAATTTATTTTTAAAATTAACAATAACAGGATCGGCCGTAGCACGATGCTTCCCTTGCTTTGAAAAAGACTCAAAAGGAGTATATCCATAGTCTATATTAATTGGGTTGCAAAATGTTTTTTGCTGAGCATTCAAACTGATTCCCAATAAAACAGCTATCATAAATAAGTACGTCTGCATCTTCATAATTTTTACTTAAAATACAAATTTAACTAACTTTTTTCGGTTTTACCCACATAAAGCCGTCTAAAAGGTAATGGGGTAGTTTATACCGAATCATGAAACTCCAATTTTTCATAAAAAAACTTCTAACCCATTTTCAGAATTAGAAGTATTACAACTTGGATAGGAAATCCAAGCAATTATTTTTTATACAATAAATTATTTCCTAGGAAGGAAAACTTCCGCCAGCATGCAACGGGCACTTCCGCCACCATTTACTTCGATTGTATTTAAATCTGAATAAATGATTTCACAATATTTTTCAATTGCTGAGATCTGGTCTGTGGTTAATGATTCATAAGCAGTCTGACTCATTATCAAGAATTTCTGTCCCTCTTTATTTTGGACCTGAAGCATATTTCCTGCGAACTGCTGCATCTGTTCTTCAGAAATTTCAATAATTTCCTTTCCTGAATTTTTAATCGTTTCAATTACCTTGCTTCTTTCCAGTTCACTATCGATGCAATCTAAGCAGATTACTACAAATTTGTCTGCAACACACATCATAACATTAGTATGATAGATAGGAAGTCTTTCTGAACCTACCGTTTGAAAAGAATGGAAAACAATAGGCTCGAATCCATATTTTGCGCAAAAATCTCTGAATAATTTTTCATCAAGTCTTAGAGAAACAGATCCATATGCAATCTTATTATCATGATCGAAGATCATACTTCCAGTTCCCTCTAAAAAATGTCCCTGAATTTCAGGAAGTGACCAATCATCAATTTCGGTTATTTCAAAACCTTTATTTTTTATTGTTTCTAAAATATCCTCTCTTCTTTCTACTCTTCTGTTTGAAGCGAACATAGGGTATAAAACTACTTTTCCATCATTATGGAAGCTTACCCAGTTATTGGGGAAGATAGAATCCGGAGTGTGGGGATCCAATGTATCTTTTATAGTGATCACATTGATTCCTTTGTTTCTTAACTTCTCAGCAAAAATATTGAATTCCCCAAGAGCTTTAGCCTGAACATCTGAATCTTTCTGTTCAACCTGAAAATAATTGTTTTCTGCAGTTTCTGCATTATAGCCGAAAGCGATCGGCTCTATCATTAATACGGTATCTGTTGTTTGCATTGTTTTTTAGATTTAAAAATTAAAAGATTGAGAGATTTAAAGATCAGAAAAATCATTTACCCTCACTCTCTTATTAATTACTATTCCCTAATCAAAGGCATTGTAGAGCAACGTAGAAGACCACCCATTTTTGAAATTTCACGATATGGGATTTCTTCTACAGTCATTCCCCATTCGTTTCTCAAATGGTTATTCATTCTTGTGAATGTCTGATCAGAAACTACTATTTCAGGAGAAATAGAGAAGATATTAGGAAACATTTCAAACATTTCTTCATCCGTAAGGTGGAAGCAATTCTCTTCTCCAAAAATATCTATGATCAAACGATAATCACTCTCATCTACGAAACCATTTTTATAAATAAGACATTTATCTTTTCCAATGGGATTAAATGTACAATCCAAATGCAGGATTCCCTCGAAAGGAATTTTATCATTTTTCTTTAGCTCTAAATCAATGATCCTTTTTTTTGGAAAATATTCTTTTAGAATTTCTATAGCGTATTCGTTGGTTCTTGCTGTCTTATAGTTTCTGTAATCTTCACTGAAACAAGTGCCTATAAATAGAAAGTCATCCCAAACAATAACATCTCCGCCTTCAATATGAGCTGTTTCCGGAAGATTAATGATTTTTCTCCAAGCCACTTTTTCAAAAACTTTTTTATAAGCTTCCTGTTCATCAGCTCTGTCTGCAATTACGTTTGAAATAATCATTTTATCGTCAATCACAAAAGCTACATCTCTTGCGAAAACCTGATTGTAGTCATTGATAATGCTTGGACGCAATACCTCTACATCATATTTTTTCAATACTGCTTCAAAAGCATTCATTTCATCAATAATATCCGATTCTTTAGGATATATGTTGTGTTCGATTGAGTAATATGATTTGGCATCATAACTTTCCTCAAGGGTGGGAACGGGTCCCAAAGAATTAGGTTGGCCCAGAACAACTGATTTTAACCTCCCCGTTTCGTTTTTAATATTTAGTTTCATAAAGATTTATGCAATATACAAATATAGGTAAAGGTCTCTACCTGGAAAACTTTTGATTTAGTTTCTACCGAGAATTTGTTTTATATTAAAATATGGTATCATCAGCAATATCTCCTAATGACTAAGTTGCGTAGAATAAAGTCTATAAACGACTGTTTATCATCTATATTCGACTCAAAAAAGAGTATGCTATTTAAAAATAACTTCCTATATTAGTGATATAATTTTCATGAAAAATTAAAACTTTATTATTAACATCAAACATCAAAATCATGAACAAGACAAATCCAGTGCTAAGAAATGCACAAAAACTTGGAAGAGATCAACAAAAATCAATTATTGGAGGTGCTGGCCCAACTAAGCCAAGATACTGCTGTGAATGGAATGACGACGGAAGCTGCAGAATCTGGACGTGCGGAAACTGCGTATGCCCATAATATTTAAAAACAAAAACCTGCTAATTTTATAGCAGGTTTGTTTTTATCTTGTCCTATTTTCTTCATCAGATCTCTGAATTTCTTTACCTTGATATTTGGAACTCCCGAAATTATAACTTATCGCAATCAGTAATCTCTGACTATCCCACCAATGGATAAATCTGTTATCCATAATTTGTTTATGCCTAAATTCTACACGCTGGTCATAAGAATCAAAAATATTATTATAGCTGATCTTTGTGTTTAGTTTATTTTCAAACCATGATTTTTGAACAGAAAGATCTACCGTATATCTTGGTTTTATAATGTAAAGGCTATTCCCAGTTTTTGATTCATAATTAGCAAAAAGATTTACTGTATATCCTTTTGGTAAAGAAAATACTTGATTAAGCCTTAACTCATAATTACAAATTTTCAATGCGAATACTTCATCCAGATAAGGTCGAAACTCATAATTGTAAAAACCTGTGATTTGTGTATTTATATTCCACCATCTGGCAATTTTCACAGGGAAACTAACTTCCAAATTAGCAAAATTACGATAAGGCAAATTTGTTCCTAAATATTCTAAAACATTGGTTTTAGGATCATATCGTGGATACCGAACCATCACATCGGTTTCTTTTCCTATACTTAAGCTTGTTATCCAGTTTTTATAACGGTAAGTTGCTTTAACCTGGCTGGTAAATGATGGTTGTAGATAAGGATTCCCAATCCAGTAATTCAGTGGGCTGAAATAAAACCTGAAAGGGTTGAGTTGTGAAAAAGCCGGCCGAGTAATTTTACGGCTATAGGAAATAGATAGCTCGTTCGATTTATTAAAATTGTAATTTACACTTAAAGAAGGCAGCCACTTTAAATAACTTCTTGCAACAATAGAGTCTGAACTAAATGCATTAGAAATGCTTTTTGTATTTTCAAATCTTATTCCCGCATTGATATGAAGCTTGTCAAATTTCTGACTGTAAGCTAAATATCCTGCCAGTACCTGTTCTTTATATGAGAACTTATTGCTGCGTGTCGGGTCAAAAGTAAATTGGTTATTAACTGATAAAGTATCATATCTGATATTGTTGTTGGTATTGGTATCACTATATTTTATTCCGGTTTCAAAATTGGCATTTTTTACTTTTTGAGTAACATCAATCTGAGCAGTATAGATATTTATGGTATTGAGTAGATCCGATTTCCAATAGGACAAAAGTGCTGAGGTTGGTAAATCTTTACTAATAAAATCATCCTTTTGTTTATTACTTACTGAAAGGTAATTTCCAAGGAAATTAAGTTTGAAATTTTTGCCAGTGAAAGTATAATCAGCCGTCATCCCATAATTATCCTGAATATAATCAATAGGGTTTTCACTTCCGGTATCAAAGACCAATTGCGTCTCATTTTTATTAGTGGTATATAATGAGCCTGTTCGCATACGATCGCTATTTCTGAAATTACCTCTTAAAGTAAATCCTAATCTGTTTTTATCATTTAACCGATAATCAATTCCTGTTTGAACCGTAAGAATTCTTGCCTCATCTTTTTGATAGGTACCAGTTCTCATTACATTAGTATTAGCGAGCCGTTGTAATGCATTATATCGATATGTTGAAATCCCTTCGTTATATCCAAATTGTATTTGGTAGGCAACTTTTTCAGTGTTGTATGAAGTATTGAAAGTGTTTTCTCTATAATTAAACTTATTAATGGAAATGCTTCCGTTATAGGTTCCTTTCCAACCAAGGTTTCCATTTCTTTTTAGTCTGATATCAATAATACCTTTGAATTCTGCATCGTATTTAGAAGAAGGATTGGTATTGACCTCTATAGATTCAACTATTTCAGGGGACAAGGACCTTAGGTAAGCCTGAATTTCCTGAGCACTCATAACAAGAGGTTTTCCATCAATAAAAATGGCCGGGCTTATTCTTCCGCCAATGAAAATACCATCCTCCTGATCAACGGTGACGCCTGGTGTTTTCCTTAATACTTCCAGGACATGGGTCGAAGTCTTAAAGTCTTTATTATTGGCAACATTCATTACCATATTTCCATCATTCAATTTTATATTACGGGATGGAGACTGTATGACTACTTCAGCTATGGTATTACTGACGGGAATCATTTCAATGATAAAAACCTCGCTGGCCTTATCTACTATTTTGGTTTCATAACCCGCTTTTTGTGCAATAAAATAATAGTCATCTTCAACCTTTTCAAACTGAAAACGTCCTAAAGAATCGGTTATTTTTTTATCGACAGGTTGATTACTTAACTTATTTAGGAGGGAGACCTCTACCCTATAAAGATTTTCCTTCGTTTCCGAATCCAATATTTTTCCGTTGACAACTTTCTGGGCATTGGCAAAGAATGATAAAAACAACAGCATAATTAAAGTCCACAATCTGAGGCTCATAAATTTTATATTTTATGGGCCAAAAGTAGAATTCCCGAATAAAAATAGAGTTTTGAAGTTTAAATTCCGAAGTGCGGAATTATAAATTTGAACCTTGGAGCTCTTTTACAGAAGGTGTTTGAGATTGTCGATACAAAAGTGGTGTTGTATTTTTTATCTTTTTAAATGTTGAGAAAAATGTTGATTTAGAATTAAATCCTACTTCATATCCTATCTCTTCAATTTTTAGATAAGAGCCATTTTCGATTATTTCACAAGCTTCATTAATTCTGTATTCATTGATGTATGTTGAGAAACTTTTCTCCAGATTATCATTCAATAATTGTGAGAGCTGATGCGCTGAAATATTCATTTTCATTGCTAAGTCATTCAATTTCAAATTGGGGTTTTTATACAATTCTTCAGAATTCATCAGTCTCTCTAGTTTTGAAACAAAGTTATCTGCTCGTTCATCGGATATCTTTTTATTGGAATATCTGTTCGATTCTTTTACTTCAATCGACTGATATTTTTTATTAAATAGAATCAGAAAGTTTGCATACAAAACAAATGAAAATACAATACTTCCTCCTGCACAATATATTTGAACCCATCCTGTAGAAATTAACTGATAGGTTAAAAATATAATCACATTACTCAATAAAACAGGAAGGATAAATTTATGCGGTTCTTTTGAACTCTTCCCTGACAAAATATAATATTCATACACAGATAAAAGAACAAAAATTGTCCAGATAGAATAAATAAAAGTTCCAAAATAACTGTCCCAGGTAATAGGGAAAAATAAATACAAAAGACCAACGATTCCTAAAATCATTGTCAAAATACCAAAAGGTTTTCGACAGTCTTTAAGAACAAATTGTTTTTGTAAAAAAGAGGACCGAATGTAATAATACAAGGCGGGTCCGGTAAAAAAAAGTGCTGATAATCCCAGGTGAGGAATAATTCTGGGTAGATCAGGATAAAAATAAATGCATACAGATATTCCGACCCTAATGCTTAATGTCAATAAAATTAATCCTAAAAAGAAATCTGGGATGTATTTAAGTTTTTTAACAAACAGCAGGTAAATTCCCAGTAAAAGCCCATTAAAAGCTCCCACTGCACTAAAGAAGAATAATAACTGTTGTCCGAAAGTCATTGTAAATTAGTTTTTTATATCCGTAAATTTAATGAAATTATCATATTCCGTGTTATATTAATAACATTAAAATTCAATTCGATAGATGAAGACCATATAATTAATTTAAGTAAGAACTATTCATTTATCTTTTGATTTAATCTACTTAAAATAGAAGCTCGTAAACGTTCTTCATTCTTATCACCCCACTGTCCTAAAGCAGAAATTACGGGTATTAAAGTCTCACCAAAATCTGTAAGACTATATTCAACTTTAGGAGGTACTACAGGATAAATCTTTTTGGTAATTAATTCATGTTCTTCGAGCTCTTTCAAATGAACATTCAAAACTCTTCTGGAAGCATCTGGTATCTTCCGTTGCAATTCACTTGGCCTTTTACAGCCTTCTTTGATGAACCATAGCAAACGGATTTTCCATTTGCCATACAGGACTTCAGCTATAAGATCCAGTCCACAATTTAAATTAGGAGGAATTTTTCTTTCATACATTCAACAAAATTACTCAATGTTATAAAAATTACAATAGGGGATTAATTAATCCCTATATGAATCGTATTTCCCTACTTGTATGAATGTATCATACGTCTGAAATTTGTATAAAAATAAAATATGATACAACAATTCAATTTCAACAACGAATTATCTGGTAAGATCGCTTTAGTCACCGGAGGTACAAAAGGAGCGGGTAAAGCAATTACAGAAAGACTATTGAATGCTGGTGCTACAGTTATTGTCACGGCAAGAAATAAACCTGAATTTGCAGATGAAAATCTACATTTCATTTCTGCAGATTTAAGCACCTCTGAAGGAACACAAAAAGTGGTAAGTGAAGTGTTGGAAACCTTTAATAAGCTCGACATTTTAGTGAATACACTTGGTGGATCGGAAACCCCGGGTGGTGGTTTTTCGGTGCTTACAGATCAGGATTGGGAAACTACTTTACAAACTAATTTATTAGCTCCAGTTCGTTTAGACAGGGGACTTTTGCCTCAAATGATAAAACAAAAATCCGGCGTCATTATTCATATTGCCTCTATACAGGGGAGATTACCTTTGTATGATTCTACATTACCTTATGCTGCTGCTAAAGCTGGCTTAATAAATTACAGTAAGGGTCTTTCAAAAGAAGTTTCATCAAAAGGTGTACGTGTTCTTACAGTTTCTCCGGGATGGATTATGACCACTTCCGCAACGCGAATGATGGAACGAATAGCAGAAAGTTCAAACACTACAATCGAACAAGCAACCCAGAGTGTAATGGACGCTTTAGGTGGCATTTCTATTGGAAGACCTGCGCAACCAGAAGATATTGCAGAATTTGTCGGTTTCCTGGTATCTCCAAGAGCAAGTTACTTAACAGGAACAGAATATGTAATTGATGGTGGTACAATTCCAACGATCTAGTCAGAAAATAAAAAATCCCAAAGCAAGCTTTGGGATTTAATTTATTATTTAAACAGATATTATCTGTTTACCATATCGATATAGTCTCTTTGTTGAGCTCCTTGATATACCTGTCTTGGTCTTCCGATCGGATCTCCTTTCAATCTCATTTCTTTCCATTGAGAAATCCATCCTGGAAGTCTTCCTAATGCAAACATTACTGTAAACATTTCTGTAGGAATTCCTAAAGCTCTGTAGATAATACCTGAATAGAAATCTACGTTTGGATATAGCTTTCTTTCGATGAAGTATTCATCTTCAAGAGCTACTCTTTCTAACTGCATTGCAATATCTAAAGCTTTATCCTGAATTCCTAACGCATTAAGAATATCATCAGCTGCTTTCTTAATGATTTTTGCTCTTGGGTCGAAGTTTTTGTAAACTCTGTGTCCGAATCCCATTAGACGGAAGTTATCATTTTTATCTTTAGCTTTAGCAACATACTTAGATACATCACCACCATCTTTTTCAATTAATTCAAGCATTTCAATTACTGCCTGGTTAGCTCCACCGTGAAGTGGTCCCCAAAGCGCAGAAACACCTGCAGAAATAGAAGCAAAAAGACCTGTATGTGCAGAACCTACCATTCTTACTGTAGATGTAGAACAGTTTTGTTCGTGATCTGCGTGAAGAATTAATAATTTATCTAAAGCACCCACAACTACCGGATCTACTTCAAAGTCTTCGTTTGGTAATCTGAAAGCCATTTTGTAGAAGTTTTCTACATAGTTTAAGCTATTGTCACCATGATTAATAGATAACCCTTGAGTCTTTCTATAAGTCCAGGCACAAAGGTGAGAGAATTTGGCGATCATCAATTCAGCAGCATGATCCATTTCTTCTTTAGAATTTACGTTAACAGCTTTAGGGTTAAAGGCAGTTAATGCAGAAGTTAAAGAAGATAAAACTCCCATAGGATGAGCAGAACGAGGAAAAACATCAATGATCTTTTTCATTTCATCTGCGATGAAGTTATATTTTTTAATATTATTTTCGAAAGAACCGTATTGATCTTTATTAGGTAATTCACCATGTAATAAAAGGTACATTACTTCAGTAAAATTGGATTTTTCAGCAATCTGTTCAATTGGATATCCTCTGTAAAGCAATTCTCCTTGATCTCCGTCTAAGTAAGTGATGTCGCTAATTGTAGCTCCAGTATTTTTATAACCTAAATCCAGGGTTATTAGACCGGTTTGGTCTCTTAATTTTGAAATATCTATCCCTCTGTCTCCGATAGTACTATCCACGATGGGATATTCATATGAATTACCGTCGTAATTCAATATAACTTTGTTGTCTGACATTATTTATTTTTTTTTAAATTTACTAAAATTCCATAAAAAAACAGCAAACAAATTATCGTTCGCCGTTATTTATATTTTCAATTATCTTTTGATTTTAAATGCTTCTAATCCTGGGAAAATAGCAGTTTCACCTAATGCTTCTTCAATTCTTAATAACTGATTGTATTTAGCCATTCTATCCGATCTTGAAGCTGAACCAGTTTTGATCTGTCCGCAATTCATTGCCACAGCTAAGTCAGCAATTGTAGAATCTTCTGTCTCTCCTGATCTGTGAGACATTACAGAAGTGAATTTATTGTGCTGAGCCATTTGTACAGCATCCATTGTTTCAGAAAGAGAACCGATCTGGTTTACTTTTACAAGGATTGAATTTGCTATTCCTTCTTTAACACCTCTTGCTAATCTTTCAACATTGGTTACGAATAAATCATCTCCAACCAACTGAACTCTGTCTCCTATTTTATCTGTTAGCATTTTCCAACCATCCCAGTCATTTTCCTGCATACCATCTTCAATAGAGATAATCGGATATTTAGCAGCCAATTCTGCTAAGTAAGAAACCTGCTCACTGCTTGTAAACTGAGCTGCATCAGGAGTCTGGAATTTTCTATAATCATAAATTCCATCTTTATAGAATTCTGAAGCGGCACAGTCTAAAGCTAACATAATGTCATCACCAGGCTTATATCCAGCTTTTTCAATAGCCTGAAGCAATGTGTCCAGAGCATCTTCAGTTCCTTTGAAAGTAGGCGCAAAACCTCCTTCATCACCTACTGCAGTAGATAAACCTCTTGAATGAAGAATAGATTTTAAACTATGGAAGATTTCAGTTCCTTTTCTCAATGCATGAGAGAAAGAATCTGCTTTTACCGGCATGATCATAAATTCCTGGAATGCGATAGGTGCATCTGAGTGAGATCCCCCGTTGATCACATTCATCATAGGAACAGGAAGTGTATTTGCATTCACTCCACCTACATATTTATATAAAGGCATTCTTAATTCCGTTGCCGCTGCTTTAGCTGCTGCTAACGAAACCCCAAGAATAGCATTTGCTCCAAGATTTCCTTTATTATTGGTTCCATCAAGATCGATCATGATCTGATCCAGAAGATTTTGATCAAAAACAGGCAGACCCACCAATTCAGGAGCAATTACTTCTCTTACATTCTCAACAGCTTTAAGGACACCCTTTCCATTATATTCTGAACCACCATCACGTAATTCTACCGCTTCATGTTCTCCTGTAGAAGCTCCGGAAGGTACCGCAGCACGTCCCATTGCACCACTCTCCGTGAATACATCTACTTCAACTGTAGGATTCCCTCTCGAATCTAAAATTTGTCTCGCTTCAATGTAAGAAATGTAACTCATAATTTTTCTGTTTAAACTATCCGCAAAAATGCTTCCAGTTGTTTATTATTAATTAATATACTTGAGTTACAAATTTAATGAAAAAAATAGTGTCACGAAAAAAGTAGACTTTAATATTTGGTAATAAAACATAAAATTCCCCAAAGTTTTCATTACAAATTGGGGAATTTAAAAATGCATCACATAGTAACTGATTTTCGTCACTTATTTTATTGGATTAATTCATATTTTTCTCGTTCATCCGGAATAAGTCATTTAGAATCTAATATGTTATTTGTGCCCAAATATAAGTTTCATTGTTAGCTCCTGGAATTCTTGCTATTTTCTGTATTATAAATGTCCTGTTTTCTTTGAGAACATCTATAATTGCTCCTTTATTCCAGTCCTCGTCTTTTCTTTCCGGATGATTATCTCTGATATTTGCATCTGTATTTACTGAATATTTTGAATCTATTTTCAAGTCGTAAATACTATTTATTTTTAGTTCATTAATTATTGACTCTAATACTATCGAACTATTATTAATCGTCCCGATATATATCCATTTTTCATTTTTAATATTTTTATTTTCAACTCCATCGGTATATTTATCTTCCAACTCTTTACTTATTTTCTGTAAATCATTTTGTTTAGGTGTTACAGTGATCTTATTTAATTTTTGTTTTATTTTGTCACAATCTCCGCTAATACAGTCCGAAACTATTTCTTTTGCTTTTGAAAGTTTGTTAAGACTTAGCTGATGTATTGTAGCTTCTATAATACTTTTCTCATTTGGCCTTGTATCATTTGCAGGGGTCTTAAAAATGTTTGTAGCCACACTATCTAGTTTGATGAGACTATTAACGGAAGAGTTATCCTGTATAAATTTTGAATAATTAACAAGCCTTTCCTTATTTTGTCGTATACGAGTAACTTCCAAATTATATAAATCCTTAGATGCTTCTTTCAAGTTTTTAATGACATCTTTTTTCCACTCATCTTCATCCCCAAGTTTTGCATTTTCAATATTTTGTTTCAATAAATCAATTTTTTCAATGTTTGCATAAACCGAAGATTCTAAATTACTTCTATACTTATCTAATACAGGGATTATTTGTGGAGCAAATGTAATTTCTCCATCAGCATCACCATCTTTCATAGTTTTAATAAATGTTAGAACTGCTTTAAAATCAGCAAATGTTGAAATATCGAAATTATTATTTTCTGGTAAAGGAACCCGTGATTGTAGCCCCGTAATACCAATCGTTTTAATTGAAATATCTACCTTTTTTTTATTACTTTCAACATCCATTGCCAATTGAGCTAAAGAACCAACTCCATTTCCCTTAAATATAATATTTGAATCGTGAATGGTGAACTCAGCTCGAATTCCTACAGCATAACGGATGGTAGGTAGCTTATAGCACATAATATCTTTATATTGAAGGAAATCAATAACAAGATAACTTAACTTTTCACTTGCAGAAACATTTGCAATACCAAAAGCATTCAGAGCTGCCTTATTGTTACTTGTGAAGAAATATTGTTTAAACTGAAAACCGGCATCTAAATCTTTCAATTTTCTAGGTAAAGAAAATTTACAATTTACAAAACCCTTTTTCAATAGCTCATTTTCAGCAACCTTTCCTCTTTCAACTATTTTTCCCATCAATGAGATTGAATCATCAATACTTTTAGTACTTAATCCAAAAAGAATATTCTTTACGGCATCATATTCATTTACTGCTTGTGAGTAATAATAATCATCCGCATAAATTACATCATTTTCCATCACAGCTTTATTTTTTGTAAAACTGTTATTGTAAATACCGCAGGAATTTAGTACCACGATTAAAATCAAGAAAAAAAATTTAGTTTTCATGGCTTTTAGTTTTTAAAATTATATTTCAAATTTCCCACTAAATTAGACGCTGGTCAATTACACAAAAGGGTGATTATAATATGAGACAGCACCATTTTATTGGTGCTGTCTCATATTATATTTTTATAGAATTATATCTTAACTGTAAAAATTAAAGCAGTTCCTTTTTCTGAAGATGAGATTTGGTATTCTCCATCTAATTCTTTCATTCTCCGCTTCATATTTCTTAGACCATTCCCTTCAGGTTTATTGTTATCAATGCCAATTCCATTATCTGAAATTTTCATATTAAATTCATTGCCACTTTGTAGGAATGAAATTTCTAATTCACTTGCTTGACTGTGTTTATAAATATTATTTAACGATTCTTTTAGGCAGAGAAACATATTCCTCCTTAATTCAGCTGAAACAGCCGTATCGGAAATAACATCACCATCTTTTATTACAAATTTCATAGATGATTTCTTTAGGAAATTTTCAGCATATATCTTTGCATAAGTAACAAAATCACCAACAGTATCATTTCCTGAATTTAGATTCCAAAGCATTTCGCGCATCGAAACATTCATTTCCTCAGAAGTCTTTAGCATCTCATCAATGTCATTTCTTAAATCCCCATCCTCTGCCTTTTGTTTTAAAAATTCAGCCTGAAGCTTCAATGCCGAAATCCCTGCTCCAAGGTCATCGTGCATATCATGTGAAATCCGTTCCCGTTCCTGTTCTATTGATCTTTGTTTCTCAAGTTCTTTCTGGAGAAGCTGGTTTTGGTGTTCAGCTTCTTTGAGCTGTTTTTCCTTTATGTATAGTAGTTGTTTTCTGTTGTATAATAAAACTATAAAAATGATAAACCCAACGAATAGCATCATAACAATAATTGCTATAATATAAGTTTGCTTTATTTCCTCTGGTAACACTTTCATAATTTACACAATAGTCCTTTAAAAAAGATTATATAAGATGTAATCGTAACCAGTTGAAATATCTTATTTAATACAGCAAGAAACTCGTCATCTGATTTTTCAAATAAATACATAGGAGTTACTCTAAATAGAAAAAAAACAGCCCAGAGTAATAAAGATACACTTACCCAAAAGAATTGTTTAGATATTATGGGGATCTGACTATTATTTTTAAACTGGTTAAATAACCAAATTAGACCACAAAGTATAAATATAAAAGACATCATTATACCCAAATTGATAGAATATCCTTTACTACTAGGGTATAATACAACTCCAACAATTAATAGTACTGCATTTGATATGTACCTAATAAAGCGTTTTTCATTATACAGTTCTTTTAGATAAACATTTATGAAAAATAATGAATATACTATAGGCGATGTTGCATAAATTTCAACACCAATCACTCTAAAATAAAATAATATTTCATAAAATAAAACCAGTAGAAAGTATAGCCAAAAGCAATTATGCCTTGCCTTTTCATTATAAAATGAAGCAACAAGACACATCACTAGTAAAAAGTAATATATAAAATCTTGTATCATAGTTAACAAGTCCCTGGAGGACAAAGATGATAGGTATCAAAATAATAATTTGGATCTGGAATAAGTGTACCATCTATCTCACTTACAAAATTCATTACTAATGTTACCCTATTAAAGAAATCACTGTTGGATCTATCTTGGTTAATTCCAGTCACTAATTCCACTTGTGGATTATTTTTCCCTACTTTAAATTGATTAAATTTTTCCAGATCTATCTTATCAATCATAATTTTGGTAGGGCATATATGGCCATTAGGGTTTTTCTTTATGTCCAGTAAATTTTTTAGATTCCCTTCAAACAACTTCCTTTGATTAACAAAATCACTCATTATGTTGCCACCGTTTACTCCATTGATATAATAGAACTGTTTATCAGTCGAGTTCCCATAAGCAACATCAAGATTCTTTTCTCTTTCTAATAAAAAAATGTCAATTTTATTACTTCCTTCATCCAACAAAAAATTTACAATATTGGGCTGAATAACAAACACTTTTTGTAAATATGAAAAGCTTTGACGGTTAAACATTCTAATTGAACCTTCTCCTATAGGTGCAGGTACAGGATTTGGATTCCTATAAAAATTCACCAAATTTAAGATATCCAAATCTCTTTTCTTACCAATTGAATCAATGTTTGAGATAGATGAACATAGATCTGAAATTGATATTAAGTCTTCTTTAGTGAGATTATTCAGATTATCAAATATTAATTTAATAATCTCTCTTTTTGTTTCTAACGTTCTCATGGTTTCTTAGTTTTTAAAATGGTTAAATTTATTGATCGCTTCTACTTTATTGCTTACATGCAATTTTCTATAGATATTTCCGACATGCTTTTTTACGGTATCCATGCTAATGCATTTCTGATCTGCAATTTCTTTGTATAACAGTCCTCGCGAAAGGAGTTCAAGAATTTCCTTCTCACGATTGGTCAGTTCATCATATCCTTTTACATCTGTGATCTTCTTTTCAAAATGATTCAAGACCCTTCTTGCTATAGAAAAGCTCATGGGAGCACCACCATTATATACATCACGGATAGAAGTAAGAATCTTATCCATGCTTTCTCCTTTTATAAGATAGCCCATTGCACCAGCTTTTAGGGAATTGAAGATCTTTTCGTCATCTTCAAAACTCGTACACATAATAAACTGAGTATCCGGCATATCCTTACGTAATTTTTCTATGATTTCAATTCCAAGCATATCCTGAAGCTGAATATCCATCATGACAACGTTGGGAGAAATTTTAGAGAGATTGTTTAGTGCATCATTTCCATCATAAAACTGAGCGATCACTTTCATGTCAGTCTGGTAATTGATGACTTTCTTCAACGCATTGTTGTAGTTTTTTTCATCTTCTACTATAGCTATGGAAATGCTCATGTCCGTTATTTTTGTTTAATACAAATTTCAACAGAAAACAAAGTAGAATCAATTACACTTTTGTGTAATTTTAAATTTGAGTTCGTGGTTATTGGTTTGTTTTTTGTTTTTACTAAATTTAATCAAATTTCTCTTATCATTAAGAATTAATTAAATTGAACATATTAAAAATAATATACATGAAAAAAGAACTTCTAATAACAGCTTCACTTGCTGCATTATCATTTGTAAGTTGTAAAAAAGCTGAGAGTGGAAATAAAAACGTTCTCAAAATTGATAGCTCTGCTTCCATAATTACAGATGCCAATGGGAAAATTGACTCAGCCTCCGAAAACACATCAATTGTTGATGTGAATGGCAAAAGAATTGAAAAAACAGATTATGTTTATAAAGCAACCGACGGATCTTTGGTAAAAGTTGTTTTTAAGAATGATCCGAAAGAAACTACTGTTGCTATAACAAGTAATAAGAAAACCTTTACTCTTCCTAAAACAGAAAGCAAAGACGGGGAAACCATTTATAAAAAAGATGATATGACCGCAAGAGTGAAGGGTGATAGTTTACACCTTGAACAGGGTAATAATGTGATTGAATTGAAAAGAACGAAGATCTAATATGACTTCGTAATGATACTGTATCTTAAAATCCAGATTATAAAAACAAAAAAAACCGTTCAGTAATTGAACGGTTTTTTATATATATCTGAATGAATATTATTCTTCAGTTTTCTCTTCAGTAGAGTCTGCAGCTTCAGCTGTAGGAGCTTCCACTTTTTCTTCTACTACAGGAGCATCAGCAACTACAGCTTCTACTTTTTTAGCAGTTGTAGCTCTTCTACTTCTTCTTGTAGCTTTTTTCTCTTCAGCATTAGGATTGTAAAGCTCATTGAAATCTACTAACTCGATAAGAGCCATATCAGCAGCATCACCTTGTCTGAAACCAGTTTTGATGATTCTTGTATAACCGCCATTTCTCTCAGCGATTTTTGGAGCTACTGTTCTGAATAATTCAGTTACTGCTTCTTTACTTTGAAGATATGAAAAAACAATTCTTCTGTTATGTGTAGTATCTTCTTTTGCTTTTGTTAATAGGGGCTCAACATATACTCTTAAAGCTTTCGCTTTAGCTACAGTAGTGTTGATTCTTTTATGCTCAATTAGAGAACAAGCCATATTAGAAAGTAAAGCACTTCTATGAGAAGCTGTTCTTCCTAAGTGATTGAATTTTTTACCGTGTCTCATTATTAATTATTTATCAGCGTCTAACTTATATTTTGCAACGTCGAAACCGAAGTTAAGACCTTTTGAATGCACTAATTCTTCTAGTTCTGTCAAAGATTTTTTACCAAAATTTCTGAATTTCATCAAATCAGACTTACTGTAAGAAACTAATTCTCCTAACGTTTCTACTTCTGCCGCCTTCAAACAGTTTAGGGCTCTCACTGAAAGATCCATATCTGCTAATTTAGATTTAAGAAGTTGTCTTGTATGAAGAGTTTCTTCGTCATATTGGATAGATGCTTTTACAGCTTCAGTTTCAAGAGTGATTCTCTCATCAGAGAACAACATGAAGTGATAAATTAATATCTTAGAAGCTTCTGTTAAAGCATTTTGAGGACTGATGGAACCATCAGTTTCTATATCTAATACAAGTTTTTCGTAGTCTGTCTTTTGCTCTACACGATAATTTTCAATGCTGTATTGTACTTTCTTAATTGGCGTAAAAATAGAATCGATTGCAATAGTACCTACTGGTGCATTGTTCGACTTATTTTGTTCAGAAGGAACATACCCTCTACCCTTTTCTACATTGAAAGTAATTTCGAAAGTTACATCACTGTTTAGGTTACAAATAACCAACTCTGGATTCAAGATCTCAAATCCGTTGATTGATTTACCTAAATCTCCAGCAGTAATAATCGTTTGACCTGAAACCTTAGCGATAACCTGCTCATTAGACTGGTTTTCTGCTGTAGATTTTAATCTAACCTGCTTAAGGTTAAGAATAATTTCAGTAACGTCTTCGATTACTCCTGGAATAGTTGAAAATTCGTGCTCTACACCTTCTATTTTGATAGATGAAATAGCATATCCTTCCAGAGAAGAAAGCAACACTCTTCTCAAAGCATTACCTATTGTAAGCCCGAAACCTGGTTCTAAAGGTCTGAATTCAAATTGACCTTTAAATTCATCAGAGTTAAGTAAAATTACTTTATCGGGTTTTATGAATTGTAAAATTGCCATATTATTGGGTTGAGCAAAAATTTGATTAAAAAATTATTTAGAGTAAAGTTCGACGATAAGCTGTTCCTTGATGTCTTCCGGAATTTGGATTCTCTCAGGAGCAGATACGAAAGTACCTTCTTTTTTCTCATCGTTGAATTGTAACCACTCATAGTTTGCTTTTGATGCCAAAGCATCAGCAACAACCTCTAGAGATTTAGATTTTTCTCTTACAGCGATTACATCACCAGCTTTCACTAAATAAGACGGAATGTTAAGAATCTCACCATTCACAGTGATGTGTCTGTGAGAAGTTAACTGTCTTGCACCAGATCTTGTTTTAGCAAAACCTAATCTATATACAACGTTATCCAATCTTGATTCGCAAAGCTGTAATAAAACTTCACCTGTTACACCTTTACTTCTGTGTGCTTTATCGAATAAGTTTGCAAATTGCTTTTCTAAAATACCATAAGTATATTTAGCTTTTTGCTTTTCAGCTAACTGAACTGCATATTCTGATTTTTTAGCACCTCTTCTTTTGTTAGGACCATGTTGTCCTGGCGGTTGGTTTTTTCTCTTTTCGAAGTTTTTATCATCTCCGTAGATTGCAGCACCAAACTTTCTAGCAATCTTAGTTTTAGGTCCAATATATCTTGCCATAATGGGTAAATTCTAAAAATTAAACTCTTCTTCTTTTTGGTGGTCTACATCCATTGTGTGGCATAGGAGTCACATCAATGATTTCGCTAACTTCAATTCCTGAATTGTGAATAGTTCTGATAGCAGATTCTCTACCTGCACCTGGACCTTTCACAAACACCTTAACTCTTCTTAACCCAGCTTCGTGAGCAACATTAGAGCAATTTTCAGCTGCCATTTGAGCAGCAAATGGAGTATTCTTTTTAGAACCTCTGAAACCCATTTTACCGGCAGACGCCCAAGAGATAACTTCTCCGCTTTTATTTGTTAAAGAAATGATGATGTTATTGAAAGAAGCTTGAATATGCGCTTCACCAATAGCTTCAACTTTTACTTTTCTTTTTTTAACTACTTTAGTTTGTTTTGCCATAATTCCTAACGATTATTTACTTGCCTTTTTCTTGTTAGCAACAGTTTTTCTCTTTCCTTTACGGGTTCTAGAGTTGTTTTTCGTTCTCTGGCCTCTTAAAGGTAGTCCTAGTCTGTGACGTATTCCTCGTTGGCATCCTATGTCCATCAATCTCTTGATGTTCAATTGCACTTCAGAACGCAATTCTCCTTCTACTTTAACGTTTTCAGAGATGTAAGTTCTAATTGCAGCCAATTCATCGTCATTCCATTCGTTGACTTTCTTGTCTTCGCTGATACCGGCATTTTTAAGGATTTCAGAAGATGTACTTCTACCAACCCCATAAATATAAGTTAAACCGATAACGCCTCTTTTGTTTTTTGGTAAATCAATACCTGCAATTCTCGCCATAATTTAATATTAGCCTTGTCTTTGTTTAAATTTTGGGTTCTTCTTGTTGATTACGAAAAGCACACCTTTTCTGCGTACAATCTTGCAATCAGCGCTTCTTTTTTTTATTGATGCTCTAACTTTCATTTGATAGTATTTATTTTTTAACAATAGCCAAATGGAAACCCGAAGACTCCATTTGGCGTTTGTTTAATATCTAAAAGTAATTCTCCCTTTTGTCAAATCATAGGGAGACATTTCTAGTTTTACCTTATCACCAGGTAAAAGTTTAATATAATGCATTCTCATTTTACCAGAAATATGAGCGATAAGTATATGCCCATTTTCTAGCTCTACACGGAACTGGGCGTTCGAAAGTGCTTCCGTTATCACGCCGTCTTGTTCAATATGTTTTTGTTTTGCCATAAATTAATATCCAGTCGTTCTTGATAATTTAGACTGCATTAAGCCATCATAATGATGGTTCAGCAGATATGTATTAATCTGTTGAACAGTATCTAAAATAACTCCAACCATAATCAATAGTGATGTTCCCCCGAAAAATAGGGCGAACGCATCTGTCTGAACTAAGCTTCCGTGTACAATTGCCGGAAGGATTGCAAAGATAGATAAAAATATTGCACCTGGCAAGGTAATTTTTGATAAAATATCATCTAAATAATCAGCCGTCTCTTTTCCTGGTCTTACTTTCGGTACTAAACCTCCGTTTCTCTTTAAATCATCAGCCATTTGGTTAACCGGAATTGTAATCGCAGTATAGAAAAATGAAAAGATTATAATTAGCAATGCAAACAATACATTGTATTGCCAGCTAAAAACATTCTTGAAACCTGCAAGAAAAGTATTGGATTCGTCAAATTTGGTTAATAAACCTGGTACGAACATCAATGCCTGAGCAAAGATGATTGGCATAACTCCAGCCGCATTAACTTTCAATGGGATCCACTGTCTTGCTCCTTGCATAAGATTTTTATTTACACCTCCTCTTGCTTGCGCTCTGCTTACATATTGAATTGGAATTTTTCTCACAGCAACAGATAGTACTACTGCTAAGAGAACAACCAACATCCAGAATATTACCTCAATAAGGATCATAATAGACCCCATCCCTCCTTTTCCGTTCTGCACGGCCATTTCCTGTACAAATGCTTCAGGTAATCTAGATAAGATACCAACCATAATAAGGATAGAAATACCATTTCCGATTCCCTTATCAGTAATTTTCTCACCTAGCCACATTGCAAATACTGAACCGGCAACCAAAATAACAATACTTGGTAACCAGAACATGATAGAATTTGGCTCTACATAATATGCAGACTGGAACTGAGCGTACGGCAAAAATAATTGAGTAATAGAAGTTAAATAAGAAGGTGCCTGTACTAAACAAACTCCGATAGTTAACCATCTAGTTATTTGATTCAATGTATTTCTACCTGACTCTCCATCTTTCTGAAGTTTCTGAAGATAAGGAATTGCCATCCCCATCAACTGAACAATAATAGAAGCTGAAATATAAGGCATTATACCAAGTGCCATAACAGAAGCGTGGCTGAAAGCCCCCCCTGTAAACGACGAAAGCAAGCCAAGGAGACCTGCTCCTTGCTTGTTACCGCCTTGACTTTTATAATGCTCTAAGAGATCTCCTACTTGTGCAAGATTAATTGCAGGTAGAGAGATATAAGATGCGAATCTATACACAAGGATAATACCTAAAGTGAAGATAATTTTATCTCTTAATTCTTTAAGGCTCCAAATATTTTTGAGGGTTTGTATAAATTCTTTCATTAGTTACTATTATAATGTAATTGCTTTTCCACCTGCTTTAGCAATAAGCTCTTCAGCAGATTTAGTGAATTTGTCAGCAGAGATTGAAACCGCAGATTTCAATTCACCTCTACCCATAATCTTCACAATTTCGTTTTTAGTAGCTAAACCGTTTTCGATTAGAACTTCTTTAGTAATATCTCCTGTTATAGATTTATTTTCTATTAAAGTCTGGATAGAATCCAGGTTAATTGCTCTAAATTCTTTTCTGTTTACATTTTTGAAACCGAACTTAGGTAATCTTCTTTGTAAAGGCATCTGACCACCTTCGAAACCGATCTTCTGAGAATAACCAGCTCTAGCTTTTTGACCTTTGTGACCTTTTGTAGAAGTACCTCCTTTTCCACTACCTTGTCCTCTACCAATTCTTTTTGAATTAAAAGTAGAACCTGCAGCAGGTTTTATGTTGTTTAAATTCATTTTAATTTCTTTTTAAAATTATTTTTGAACTTCAAGTAAATGACTAACTGCAGCTATCATCCCTAAGATAGAAGGCGTAGCTTCGTGTTCTACAACTTGGTGAAGTTTCTTAAATCCTAATGCTTCAAGCGTTCTCTTTTGGGTTTTTGTTCTTCCAATAGCGCTTCTTACTTGCTTTACTTTGATTGTTGCCATTGTTTTTATATTAACCGTTAAACACTTTAGTTAAAGAAACTCCTCTCATTCTTGCAATTTCTTCAGGTCTTCTGATATCTAACAACGCTTTGAAAGTAGCTTTCACCACATTGTGAGGGTTAGAAGATCCTTTAGATTTTGAAAGGATATCGTGAATACCAGCAGATTCCAATACTGCTCTTACCGCACCACCGGCGATAAGTCCTGTACCGTGAGAAGCAGGTCTTAAGAAGATATCTGCACCACCGTATCTAGCAGTAGTTTGGTGAGGAATTGTATGGTTCATTACAGGAACTTTCACAAGATTTTTCTTAGCATCTTCAACTGCCTTAGCAATTGCAGAAGCAACTTCTTTAGATTTTCCTAAACCGTAACCAATAATTCCTTCTTCATTTCCAACAACAACAATAGCAGAAAACCCGAAAGCTCTACCACCTTTAGTTACTTTTGTTACTCTGTTTACAGCTACGAGACGATCTTTTAATTCTAATCCTCCCGGTTTTACTCTTTCTATATTATCTAGTCCTAACATATTTTCCGAAATTTAATGATTAGAATTTAAGTCCTCCTTCTCTCGCACCATCAGCTAGAGCTTTCACTCTTCCATGGTATACGAAACCGTTTCTATCAAACACAATACTTTCAATTCCTGCAGCAACTGCTTTAGCAGCAATAGCTTTACCAACAGCAGCAGAAACTTCAATTTTAGTTCCATTAGCGTCAACTCCTTTCTCTCTAGAAGAAGCAGATACTAAAGTTTTACCATTTTTATCGTCGATTAACTGAGCGTAAATTTCCTTATTACTCTTATATACCGATAATCTTGGCAATTCAGAAGATCCAGAGATTTTTCCTCTTACTCTTCTTTTTATTCTTATTCTTTTTTCTAATTTACTTAATGCCATTTTCTTATAATTTATTAAGCAGATTTACCAGCTTTACGTCTAACATTTTCACCAACGAATCTTACACCTTTTCCTTTGTACGGCTCAGGCTTTCTGAATGAGCGGATTTTTGCAGCCACCATTCCAAGAAGTTGCTTATCATAAGACGTTAAAGTAATAATTGGGTTTTTACCTTTTTCAGTCAATGTATCGATTACCACTTCTTTTGGAAGTTCTAAAACAATACCGTGAGAGAATCCTAAAGCTAATTCAAGTTTTTGACCTGAATGAGAAGCTCTGTATCCTACCCCTACTAGTTCTAACTGTTTTGTGAAACCTTCAGCAGTTCCTACAATCATGTTGTTGATCAACGCTCTGTATAAACCGTGAAGCGCTCTGTGTTGCTTAGAATCAGATGGTCTGTTAAAAGTCAGTTCTCCATCTTTTTGTTCTAAAGTAATTCCTTCTGTAAGTTCCTGGGTAAGTTCTCCCTTTGGACCTTTAACTGTTACAACACCGTTATTTTCAGTAACTGTAACACCTGAAGGAACTGTTATAATTGCTTTACCAATTCTTGACATTTTCCTTTGATTAAAAATTAATAAACATAGCAGATTACTTCACCGCCTACTTTCTCTTCTCTAGCTTTCTTATCTGTCATTACTCCTCTAGAAGTTGAGATAATAGCTACACCCAAACCGTTTAGTACTCTTGGAAGTTCAGTTGAACCTTTGTACTGTCTCAAACCTGGTCTTGAAGCTCTCTGAATAGATTTAATAGCTGGTTTGTTAGTTTGCTTGTCATACTTTAAAGCGATTTTGATTGTCCCTTGAACAGCGCTATCTTCAAACTTGAAGTTTAAGATATACCCTTGATCAAATAAGATTTTCGTAATCTCCTTTTTGATTTTCGATGCAGGAATTTCCACCACTTTGTGGCCTGCGCTTTGTGCGTTCCTTACTCTTGTTAGGAAATCTGAAATTGGATCTGTTACCATTTTTCTATTTTAAATTATTGGTTGAAGACAATCAGTATTGAAAAGACTTGAAGATTAAAATATCAGACTTCAGAAAATCTTAGGTCTGATATTTTTTTTCTTTAGTTTCCAGACAACTTAATTGTCCCGATTAATTATTAATTGTTACCAACTAGCTTTTTTCACTCCAGGGATAAGGCCATTGTTAGCCATTTCTCTGAAAGTTACTCTTGAAAGACCGAAAGTTCTCATGTAACCTCTTGGTCTACCTGTTAGTTTACATCTGTTGTGTAATCTTACAGGAGAAGCATTTTTAGGTAATTTTTGAAGTGCATCATAATCACCAGCTTCTTTTAAAGCTTTTCTTTTGTCAGCGTATTTAGCAACTAGTGCTTCTCTTTTGCGCTCACGCGCTTTCATTGATTCTTTAGCCATTTCTTAGTTCTTTTTAAATGGTAAACCGAAGTGAGTTAATAATGCTTTCGCTTCTTTATCTGTTTTCGCAGTAGTAACGAAAGTGATGTCCATCCCTTGGATTTTTTTCACTTTGTCAATTACGATCTCAGGGAAGATAATCTGCTCAGTAATACCTAAGTTATAATTACCTCTACCATCAAAACCATCAGCTTTGATACCAGAAAAATCTCTAATACGTGGTAAAGCTGAAGCAGTAAGTCTGTCTAAGAATTCATACATTTTATGAGCTCTTAAAGTAACTTTAGCACCTACAGGCATTCCTTTTCTCAATTTGAAGGCAGCCTCATCTTTCTTAGAGATTGTACCTACAGCTTTTTGTCCAGTAATATTTGTAAGTTCTTCTACAGCATAATCAATGATCTTTTTGTCTGCAGTGGCATCACCTAATCCTTGAGATAGGATGATTTTTTCCAATTTAGGTACCTGCATTACAGATTTGTACCCAAATTCTTCCATCATTGCAGGAACAATTGTTTCGTTATATGCTTTCTTGGGTCTTGCTATATATTCCATGTGTTATTTAAAATTATAAAGTTTCACCCGTTTTTTTGTCGATTCTTACTTTCTTATCTCCTTCAGTTTTGTAACCTACTTTTACAGCTTTACCGTCTTTACCAACTAAAGCGATGTTTGAGATATGAATAGAAGCTTCTCTTTCTACGATTCCTCCTTGAGGATTTGAAGCTGAAGGCTTAACGTGTTTCTTAATGATGTTAAGTCCTGCAACGATTACTCTAGGGTCTTTTCCTTCTTTTTTGATCACTTCAATAACTTCACCAGTTTTACCTTTGATATCTTTCTTACCAGTAGTAATGATTACGTTATCTCCTCTTTTTATTTTTAACTTTGACATTTTCTTATAAAAATTTTAAAAATTAAAGTACTTCAGGAGCTAATGAAATGATTTTCATATATTCTTTGTCTCTCAACTCACGAGCAACTGGTCCGAAAACACGCGTTCCTCTCATTTCTCCTCCAGCGTTTAGTAAAACACAAGCATTGTCTTCGAATTTGATGTATGAACCATCTTTTCTTCTAACTGCTTTTTTAGTTCTTACTACAACTGCTTTAGATACCTGACCTTTCTTTGCGTTTCCTGATGGTGTAGAATCTTTAATAGTAACTACGATTTTATCACCAACTGAAGCATATCTTCTTCTGGTTCCTCCCAGAACTCTGATAACCAATACTTCTTTAGCACCTGTGTTATCAGCAACTTTTAATCTTGATTCTGTTTGTAACATTACTTAGCTTTTTCAATGATTCTTACTAATCTCCATCTTTTACTCTTGCTCATAGGTCTTGTTTCTTGGATAAGAACTGTATCTCCTTCTGTGCATTCGTTGTTCTCGTCGTGTGCAGTATATTTCTTCGTCTTTAATACGAATTTACCGTACATCGGGTGTTTCACTCTAGTAGTCTCACTTACAACAATGGTCTTTTCCATTTTATTGCTGGAAACTATTCCGATTCTTTCTTTTCTTAAGTTTCTTTCCATAATGTATGAAAATCTTATTGTTGTTTAGTGGTTAACTCTGTATTTAGTCTTGCGATTGTCTTTCTCAAATCTTTGATTTGAATTGGATTTTCAAGCGGACTGATTTTATGAGCTAATTTCATTTTTGTGAATTCAGCTTTTGCTTCAGTCAATTTAGCTTGAATATCTTCTGCGCTTAGATTTTTAATTTCAGCTTTTTTCATTGTATTCAAAGATTATAGAGGTTTAACAAAATCATTAGCAACTACAAAATTGGTAACTACCGGTAATTTTTGTGCAGCAAGTCTTAAAGCTTCCTTAGCGATGTCGTAAGATACTCCACCCACTTCGAACAAAATTTTACCCGGCTTTACTACAGCTACCCAATATTCCACAGCACCCTTACCTTTACCCATCCTTACTTCGGCAGGTTTTTTAGTAATAGGCTTATCTGGAAATATTTTGATCCATAGTTGACCTTCTCTCTTCATATATCTTGTAGCAGCAATACGTGCAGCTTCAATTTGTCTTGCAGTGATCCAAGCTCCTTCTGTAGCTTTGATTCCGAAAGTACCATAAGCAAGTTGATTACCTCTCTGAGCAATCCCCTTCATCTTCATCTTATGAACTTTACGAAATTTGGTTCTTTTTGGTTGTAACATAATTTCTTAAATTTTAGATTTTAGAATTTAGATTTTAAAAAAGTAACGGTCATTTAAAAACTATCCTCTAAAATTTTATTAATTATTTTTTTTATCTCTTGAAGGTCTTCTGTTATCTCTATCTCCACCTCTGTTTCCACCTCCTGAAGGTCCTTTTTTCTGTTGTCCTACTAGTGGAGAAAGTTCTCTTTTACCATAAACTTCACCTTTCATAATCCAAACTTTAACCCCAAGTCTACCGTAAGTAGTGTGAGCTTCTGCAATATGATAATCGATATCAGCTCTGAAAGTAGATAAAGGAATTCTTCCGTCTTTGAAAGATTCGCTTCTTGCCATTTCAGCACCGTTCAATCTACCAGAGATTTGAACTTTGATACCTTCAGCACCCATTCTCATTGTGCTTGCTATAGCCATTTTAACAGCTCTTCTATAAGAAATTCTGTTTTCAATTTGCTTAGAAATGCTATCAGCAACTAATACTGCATCAAGTTCAGGTCTTTTGATTTCGAAAATGTTGATTTGAATATCCTTACCTGTAAGTTTCTTCAATTCTTCTTTTAATTTATCAACTTCCTGACCTCCTTTACCGATGATAAGTCCCGGTCTAGCAGTAGTAATAGTAACTGTTACTAATTTTAATGTTCTTTCAATATAAATTTTTGAAATCCCACCTTTAGATAATCTAGCTTCAAGGTATCTTCTGATTTTGTAGTCTTCAGCGATTCTGTCTCCATAATCGTTTCCACCAAACCAGTTAGAATCCCATCCTCTGATGATACCTAATCTGTTACCAATTGGATTTGTCTTCTGTCCCATACCTTGATTAATTTTCTTTATTACCTAAGATTAATGTAACGTGGTTAGATCTTTTTCTGATTCTATGACCTCTACCTTGTGGAGCTGGTCTTAGTCTCTTCAATTGTCTTGCACTATCCACGAATATTTCTTTAATGATAAGGTTTGCTTCTTCTATATCAGCACCTTCATTTTTAGCCTGCCAGTTTGCCATAGCAGAAAGAAGTAATTTCTCTAACTTGTTAGAGGCTTCTTTTTTAGAATATTTTAGAATATAAAGAGCTTTATCTACCTGTTCTCCTCTAATGATATCAACTACTAATCTCATTTTTCTTGGAGAAGATGGGCAATTATTTAATGAAGCTTTTACAACATCTTTGTTAGCTTCTTTTCTTGCGATTGAACTATCTTGTTTTCTTGATCCCATGATTATCTGCTTCCTTTATTTTTATTACCACCATGACCTCTGAAAGATCTTGTTGGAGAAAATTCGCCTAACTTGTGACCAACCATGTTTTCAGTAACATAAACTGGGATAAAAGATTTCCCGTTGTGTACTGCAATAGTTTGTCCTACGAAGTCCGGAGAGATCATCGATGCTCTAGACCAAGTTTTAATAACTGTCTTCTTACCAGACTCTATGTTTGCCTGAACCTTCTTATCTAAAGTATATGCGATGAACGGTCCTTTTTTAAGTGATCTTGCCATAATTATTTTCTTTTAGATACGATGTAACGGTTAGACACTTTGTTTTTCTTTCTAGTTTTGTAACCTTTAGCCGGCATACCATTTCTAGATCTTGGGTGACCTCCAGAAGAACGTCCTTCCCCACCACCCATTGGGTGATCTACTGGGTTCATTACTACCGCTCTTGTTCTTGGTCTTCTACCTAACCATCTGCTTCTACCAGCCTTACCTGATACAGTTAACTGATGATCCGAGTTAGAAACCGAACCAATCATTGCATAACATTCAGTAAGGATCATTCTAGATTCTCCTGAAGGCAATTTGATGATTGCATATTTTCCGTCTCTTGAAGTTAATTGAGCTGAAGAACCAGCACTTCTTGCTAAAATAGCACCTTGTCCAGGTTTCATTTCAACACAAGAAATAACAGTACCCAATGGAATATTTTTCAATTTCATTGCGTTACCTACATTTGGTTCTACGCTTTCTCCTGAAACTACTTTCTGATCTACTTTAATACCGTTTGGAGCGATGATATATCTCTTCTCTCCGTCTGCGTACTCTAATAAAGCGATAAATGCAGTTCTGTTTGGATCGTATTCTACAGTTTTTACCGTTGCTTCAACATCATGCTTGTTTCTTTTGAAGTCGATAATTCTGTATTTCTTTTTGTGTCCACCTCCGGTGTAACGCATGGTCATTTTACCAGTTTGGTTACGTCCACCTGACTTACTAATACCAACTGTTAGAGATTTCTCTGGTTTGTTGGTAGTAATTTCCTCAAAATTGTTTACAATTCTGAATCTCTGTCCTGGGGTGATAGGTTTTAATTTTCTAACAGACATTACTATTATTTATAATTAATAATTAATTTACAGCGAAAATATCGATTACTTCTCCTTCAGCAAGAGTGATAACCGCTTTTTTCAATTTATTTGTCTTTCCTACTTGAAGACCTTTTTTAGTGTGTTTCGAAGAAACTTTAGGCGCATAAATCATGGTTCTAACGTCTGCTACTTTCACACCATAAGTTGCCTCTACAGCTTTCTTAATTTGGATTTTATTCGCCTTAGTATCTACCAAGAAAGAATAAGCACCTCTTAAATCTGTAAGATAGTTTGCTTTTTCTGAAATAACTGGTTTAATAATAACTGACATGATTTATTTCTTTAGATTTTCCTGGAATTTTTCAACTGCACCTTCTAAGAATACGATCTCACCTGCATTGATTAAGTCATATGAACTGATTTCATTGAACTTCATCACTTTAGTCTTAGGTAAGTTTCTTGAAGATAAATACACATTCTTGTTAGTATCAGGAAGAATGAATAAAGACTTCTTATCGCTTAATGCTAACGCATTCAAGATAGTGATGAAATCTTTAGTTTTAGGAGCAGCAATGCTCAAACCTTCCACAATTCTAATGCTGTTGTCTCTCATTTTCTGAGAAAGAACAGATTTTTTAGCTAATCTCTTAAGAGCTTTGTTCAATTTGAATCTGTAGTCTCTTGGCTTAGGTCCGAATACTCTACCTCCACCTCTGAAAGTTGGAGATTTAATATCACCATATCTAGCAGATCCAGATCCTTTTTGCTTCTTAAGTTTTTTAGTAGAAGCAGTAATTTCGCTTCTTTCTTTTGATTTATGAGTTCCTTGTCTTTGTGCAGCAAGGTACTGTTTCACTTCTAAGTAAACCGCGTGCTTATTTGGCTCAATACCGAATACAGATTCGTCTAGAGTTACTTTTTTTCCGGTCTCCTTTCCTGATGTATTTAATACTACTAGTTCCATTTTCTGATAATTACATAAGAATTTTTAGCTCCCGGAACAGCACCTTTTACTACTAAAAGATTTTGTTCTTGATCCACTTTTAATACTTGAAGGTTTTGAACAGTTACCTGCTTACCTCCCATTCTACCCGCCATTCTCATTCCTTTGAATACTCTCGAAGGATCCGATCCAGCACCGATAGAACCTGGAGCTCTAAGTCTGTTGTGCTGACCATGAGTAGCTTGCATTACACCTCCAAAGCCATGTCTTTTAACAACACCCTGGAAACCTTTACCTTTTGAAGTTCCTGTTACGTCAACAAATTCACCTTCAGCGAATAGATCAACTTTTACTTCTTCTCCTACTTTTACTTCATCAACGAATTCTCTGTAGAACTCTACTAATTTAGCTTTAGGAGCAGAACCAGCCTTTTTAAAATGGCCAGCTAACGCTTTACCAACGTTCTTTTCACTCTTGTCATCGAAACCCAATTGAACTGACTTGTAGCCGTCCTTTTCTATGGTTCTGACCTGTAAAACCGAGCACGGACCAGCTTGAATAACTGTACAAGGAATGTTTTTTCCTTCTTCGTTAAACAAAGACGTCATACCGATTTTTTTACCAATAATACCTGACATTGTTTATGTTATAATAAAATTTATCCTCTATTTATACCCATTTTTAGATGGTTAAAGTAATTTCCACGTTTGAGATGGGCATACTTTTCCCCTAAAATGAGTGTGCAAATTTATGGATAATTTTTAGATTGGCAAATTTTATAGCAAAATATTTTGATTTTTAGTAGCTTACAAAATAAAACATGCTTTAGAATGCATTTTGAACTTACCCCGGAACAAGGTGGAAGCTATCTCGTAATAACACTTAAACCCATTTCTTCAAGGTTCTTTTTATCTTCTTCCAGAATCGCTTCATCTGTAATTAAATAATCAACTTTATCCAAAGAAGCAATCTTTCCAAAGCCTTTCTTATTCAGCTTTGATGAATCAGCCAATATCATCACCTTATCGGAGCACTCTATCATGAGTTGATTAAGATGTGCTTCAGCTGCATTGGATGTACTGATTCCAAAATCCATATCAATCCCATCAACACCCAGAAATAGTTTATTACAAGAAAACTGAGCAAGAATGGTCTCAGAGATAGAACCTACGATTGAAGTGGAACTTTTTCTCACTTCCCCGCCTAACTGTATAATATTAATGTTGGGATTGTTACATAGCTCTAATGCAACCCTTAATGACGAAGTAAGAACTGTAAGCCTTCCGAAGTTCACCAGCATCCTTGCAAGATAATGCATCGTAGTTCCAGAAGCCAGAATGATACAGTCGTTTTCTTCAATCAGCTTTAGAGCAGCTTTAGCAATACTTTGTTTTGCTTCTACATTAATTGTTTCTTTTTCATCTACATTCTTTTCATAAGCATATCTTACATGCTTACTCGCACCACCATGATTTCGAAAAAGAAGACCTAAGCTTTCTAAATAATTCAAATCCTTTCGAATCGTAACTGAAGAAACATTATACTTTTCACATAACTCTTGTACGAGAACATAGTCTTTTTTGTCCAGTTCATGCAGTATCTCGTTATGCCTTGGTATTAATTTTTCCATTCTTTTTCTTTCACCAAAGTTATTATTTTTTTTCAAGACATTAAAATTTCACTTATTTTCTTTTTAGTTTCATTTTTAATTATTAGCTTTGAATTCGAAACTTAACGAAACATTATGAAACGAAATGAAGAACTCAGCAAATTAACCACCGTAAAAGAATGGGACTTTCTGGTCATTGGTGGAGGAGCAAGCGGTTTAGGTTCGGCATTGGACGCAGTAAGCAGAGGATTTAAAACGTTACTGTTGGAATCTCACGATTTTGCGAAAGCGACTTCCAGCAGAAGTACAAAACTGGTACACGGTGGCGTACGGTATTTAGCACAGGGAGATATTGGTTTGGTAAAGGAAGCATTAAAGGAAAGAGGATTACTGGCAAAAAATGCCGCTCATGTAGTAAAGAATCAATCTTTCATCATTCCTAATTATACTTGGTGGGGAGGAATTTATTATAAAATTGGACTTTCGATTTACGATTTTCTTGCAGGAAAATTAAGCTTAGGCAAAACTCGATACATTAGTAAATTAAAAACAATTGAAAAGCTGCCAACTATTGAACAAAAAAACCTGGCAAGCGGGGTCGTTTATCAGGACGGACAGTTTGATGACGCACGATTGGCAGTTAACTTAACACAAACGATCATTGAAAAAGGTGGAACGGCTGTTAATTATGTTAAGGTAATTAATCTAATTAAAAACGATTCTGATAAAGTAATTGGTGTAGTTGCTGAAGACCAGTTTACAAAACAGCAATTCGAAATTCATGCAAAGGTGGTTATCAACGCAACCGGAGTTTTCACCAATGACATATTAAACATGAATAATCCAAAACACGGAAAATTTGTGGTTCCTAGTCAGGGAATCCATTTGGTTTTGGATAAATCTTTCTTAAAAAGCGATGATGCTATCATGATTCCGAAAACTTCGGATGGAAGAGTTCTATTTGTCGTTCCTTGGCACGACAGAGCTTTAGTAGGAACAACTGATACCTTACTTGAAAGCGAAAGTTTTGAGCCTCGTGCGCTGGAAGAAGAAATTAAATTTGTTCTAAATACAGCAAGACAATATTTATCAAAAAAACCAACACGGGAAGATGTAAAATCAGTGTATGCAGGGCTTCGCCCACTTGCTGCTCCAAAAGACGGAAGCAAAAGTACGAAAGAAGTTTCGCGAAGTCATAAAGTGGTAACATCTGATACAGGTTTGGTTTCTATCATTGGAGGAAAATGGACAACCTACCGTAAAATGGCACAAGACACGATAGATAAAGCCATGCAGGTTCATCAATTAGGAACAACAGCTTCTAAAACCGAACATCTTTCCATTCATGGGAATATGAATCCTGAAGCGGTTGATCGAACCAACCATTTATATGTCTACGGATCAGACATACCCGAAATCAAAAAACTACAACAGAGCAATCCTGAATTTTCAGAAAAAATACATCCTGATCATCCATTTACAGTTGCTGAAGCAATTTGGGCAATCCGAAGCGAAATGGCACAGACCATTGAGGATATCCTTGCCCGAAGAGTCCGTTTATTATTTTTAGATGCTAGAGCTGCGATCGACAGTGCACACAAAATCGCTTTCATCATCGCAAAAGAAAACGGATATTCAGAGCAGTGGGCCAATGAGCAGGAAAGAGAGTTTATCGAATTGGCGAAAGGATATTTACTGATTCCTTATTCACCAAGACCCATCTAACCTTAATTAATGTCACAGTATGAGTGAAAAGTTGATTCTCGCTCTGGACCAAGGTACAACCTCGTCAAGAGCCATTTTATTCAATCACAGCGGAGAAATAGAATTTGTTTCTCAGAAAAGTTTTGAACAGATATTTCCTACCCCCGGATGGGTAGAACATGACCCTAACGAAATTTGGTCTTCTCAGGTTTCGGTAGCAGCTGAAGTTATAGCTAAAGCAGGTATTTCAGGATTGGAAGTTGCCGCAATAGGTATTACCAATCAACGTGAAACTACGATCGTTTGGGATAAAGAATCTGGTGATCCTGTTTATAATGCTATCGTATGGCAAGACAGGAGAACGTCTAAATATTGTGACTCTTTAAAAGAGCAAGGATATACGGACATGATCAAAGAGAAAACGGGACTGGTACTGGATGCTTACTTTTCAGCGACTAAGCTAAAGTGGATTCTTGACAATGTAGAAGGAGCAAGAGAAAAAGCAGAAGCAGGTAAATTGTGTTTTGGCACCGTTGATACCTGGTTGGTATGGAAACTTACACGTGGCAAAATGTTCATTACAGATGTTTCTAATGCGAGCCGAACTATGCTTCTTAATATCCAGACGTTAGAGTGGGATAATGAACTTTTAGAGTTATTTAATATTCCAAAAGCCATCCTGCCTGAAGTTAAGCAAAGCAGTGAGATCTATGGAGAAACAGCAACTACTCTATTTTCCACTAAAATTCCAATTGCAGGAATAGCAGGAGATCAACAGGCAGCTTTATTCGGACAAATGTGTACTACTCCAGGAATGGTTAAAAACACATATGGTACAGGATGCTTCCTATTAATGAATACAGGAAAAGAGGCCGTTCATTCTAAAAACAATTTACTGACCACTGTTGCATGGAAAATCAATGGTGAAGTAAATTATGCTTTAGAAGGCAGTGTTTTTGTTGGTGGTGCCGCAATACAGTGGGTGAGAGATGGCCTTAAATTGATCAACTCAGCTGATGAGATCAATGATCTTGCTAAAAGCGTTGAAGATAACGGCGGAGTTTATTTCGTTCCTGCGCTTACAGGTTTAGGAGCCCCTTACTGGGATCAATATGCCAGAGGAGCAATTGTAGGGATAACCCGTGGAACAACAAATGCACATATTGCAAGAGCAACTTTAGAAGGAATTGCATTCCAGGTTTACGATATTGTAAAAGCAATGGAGGCCGATGCAGGAACTGGTAGTCTTGAATTAAGAGTTGACGGTGGAGCTTCCAAAAGTGATTTACTGATGCAAATCCAATCAGATCTACTAGGAGTCAAAATAACAAGACCAAAAACCTTAGAAACAACAGCATTGGGAGCTGCTTATCTTGCAGGCCTTGCTGTAGGGTATTGGAAGAACATTGATGAAATCCAATCTCAGTGGATCGTAGATAAACATTTCCAACCTGAACTGGAAAAAGAGAAAGCGGATAAAATGATCCATTTATGGAACAAAGCTGTAAAGCGCTCTCAAAACTGGATAGAAGATTAACTTCCATTAAACAAAACATAAACTATGACTCCATTTATAGCAGAAATTATCGGGACAATGCTTATGATACTACTCGGAAACGGCGTAGTGGCAAACGTTGTTTTAAAAGGAACGAAAGGTAACGGTTCCGGCTGGATTGTGATTACCACGGCTTGGGCTCTGGCAGTTTTCGTTGGTGTAACCATTGCAGGGCCAATCAGTGGTGCCCATCTGAATCCTGCAGTAACATTAGGTTTAGCCATCGCAGGAAAATTTTCATGGGACTTAGTTCCGACATATATCGCCGGAGAAATGATTGGTGCAATGTTAGGTGCTTTTTTGGTTTGGGTATTTAATAAAGACCATTTTGCCATTACAGAAGATGAAGGTGCAAAACTAGCATGTTTCAGTACTGGCCCAGCGATTAGAAAACCTATTTCAAATCTCATTAGTGAAATCATTGGGACATTCGTTCTTGTTTTTGTGATCTTCCATTTTGCTGATCCGAATCTCACTTTAAACAATGATCCAAATGCTAAGATCGGTTTGGGAACAATTGGAGCTCTACCTGTTACATTGTTGGTTTGGGCAATCGGTCTATCTTTAGGAGGAACGACAGGTTATGCTATTAATCCTGCTCGTGATTTAGGACCAAGAATTATGCATGCAATTCTTCCTGTAAAAGGAGGAAGTGACTGGGGCTACGCCTGGATTCCTATTGCGGGACCTATTTTAGGAGCAACTCTTGCGGCTTTATTGCACCTCGCTTTAAGTTAACTAAAGAAAGTTTACACAATGAAAAAACTATTTTTTATATGCCTAATTATTTTAGGTACAGGGTCTCTTTTTGCCCAGGAGAATACAGAAACCAAAGACGAAGGTCGTCTAGATTTCACCGCTAATATTCAGAACAACCATTTATGGCGAGGATTAATTATTACAGATAAACCTGTGGTAATGGGAAATCTTTCTTACGCTCTGGATAAAGAAAAAAAATGGAAAGTCGGAATATGGGGCGCATCTTCTTTAACCGATGATAAAGATGGTACGCATTACAAGGAAATCAATTATTATGTTCAGTACTCAGATGGGCGGATTTATATTGGATTATGGGATTTATTTAATTCCAGAAACATCAATACAACCGTTGCCTCAGATGACATCTTTAATTACTCTAATAGAAGAACGGCACATATTATTGATCTAAGGACCAATTATACTTTTGGACCCTCATTTCCTTTAAATGTTGAAGCTGATATTATGTTATATGGTGGAGCCAATGCTGGAGAAGTAGTTTTGGAGCCGGATGGAAGTTATAAAAAGAATAAATATTCTACTTATGTACAAGTGAGTTATCCTGTAATTGCCCATCAAAAGGTAAATCTCGATGCTTTCGTAGGTGGTGGATTTGCTTTTAATGACAGTACTTTTTTATATGGAAATGGAAAAAACAGTTTCGATATAGTGAATGTTGGTATAAAAGCAACTAAAGCTTTAAAAATAACAGAGCATTATACACTTCCAGTTTCTATGATGGCAATGTGGAATCCTTCTAATAAATATGCGAGAATTCAACTTGCAGCAACAGTATTCTAATACTCTTTTTTCTATATTAAATAAACCATTCCTTTATTGGGATGGTTTTATTTTTTACGCCTTTCTTTAAAACTTAAAAACTAACCTAAATACCGGGTTTTTACGGTCTAATTCTTGCCTAAATATTTTTAAATTTGATAAAAAAAATGAAAAAGGTATTCAGCTTATTTATTCTGTGTATAAGCATTTTTTCTTTCGCCCAGTCAAAAGCGCCCTTCACTGGCAAAAGATCCTTCAACATTGTGGAAGGTTATAGTGGAACCGGGACACCAGCATATTATCTTGATGTAAAAAAGAATGGTGATGTATATTTTGGTTATGTTCAGGTAAATCAGGCTAGTGGAGAAGAGACCACTGAGGAAATGAATGCTGGAAAGTATAACCCTACAGTAATGAAAGCACAATTCAAGAAGTTTAATGAAATATTTTATGTAAAGTTTGATAAAGAAAAAATCTATCTTACTGACGAAAAAGGAAATATTCAGAAATCTGAAGATTGTTGTTCTGCCTTAGAAAGTGATAAAGGAAGTTGTACCTGTGAAAGCGTTTTTTATCAATAATGAAAATAGCCAAGTTTTTAATAGTCCTCATTTTGCTTACTTCATGTAGCAAAAAGACAGAGCATCCGTATACTTTTTATTACTGGAAAACGAAACTTTCGTTAGAGCTGGAAGAGAAAAAAGCCTTAAATGAAGTTACAACACCTTATTTATATACAAGATTTTTTGATATTGACAAGGTAAATGGGAGATTTGAGCCTGTAGCAGTTATTACCAAAGACCCTAGTTTTCAAACAGATAAACAAATAGTCCCAACAGTATTTATAACAAATCCGACTTTCCTGAACATTTCAATGGACGAGATACAATTTCTCGCTAAACATGTTAACGATTTAATCCAAAAGAAAATTACTCAATATCATTTAAAAGTCAATCAGGAAATACAAATAGATTGTGACTGGACAGCAGGAACCCGTGATGATTATTTCAATTTTTTAAAAGAGCTAAAAAAAATCTCTGGTAAAGAAATAAATTGCACCCTTCGCCTTCACCAGGTAAAGGATAAAATGCAAATGGGCATACCTCCTGTGACAAAAGTTTATCTGATGTGTTATTCCACTTCTTCACCTTTGGAAACATCTGATAAAAATTCCATACTGGACGTCAATATTTTAAAAAGCTATCTTTCAAAACTAGAAAACTACCCTATCAAGAAAATTGATGTGGCGCTGCCTATTTATTCTTGGGGAATTGTTACAAACCACTTAGGAAAACATAAACTGATCAACGCATTATCTGACAAAGATCTGAAAAACCCAAACTTCAAAAAAATATCAGATCACGAAAGCGAAATTTTAAAAGACGGATTTTACTTTGGAAGTTATTTAAATAAAGGTTTTAAGATAAAAGTTGAACAAGTTACAAGTGAACAGCGTAATGATGTAATCTCGTTTTTGGATAAAAAAATATCGCAGTTTAATATTATTTATTATCAATTAGATAGTAAATTTGTTAGTAATCAAAATTTTAATCTAACATCTCAATTTCAGGGTGATTTTTAAAATTGCGAAACATTATAAAATCACAACAAAAAAACATCAAAAACCAATATGAAAAAGTATATTCTTTCTCTTGCCGTCGTGTCACTTTTCTATACGAAGTATGAAGCGTGTGCATGGTCAGACCCTGACTATGAATATTTTAATCTCTTTACTCAGAGCATCATAAAAGATAAATCTTATCTACCATTCCTTCATAGTTACTCGACAAGATTTTACACAGATTTTAAATCATCTCAAATTCCGGATGAAAATATTGGAGCATGGAAAAAGTTCTTCGGTAATCAATTAAGTTACGCTGAAACAGATTATCTGGTAAATAAAATGGGTATGAATGACCTTAATGAATTAAAGAAAGGAAATCCAAATAATCAATTACTAAAAAAACTGGGTTCAGGATTCTATCAAAAATATCATGAAGGAATTGATTATTTAATTGAAGCTAAATACCTCGAACCCTATATGAGGATTAACTTCGTTGAAAACCCTAATTCTTATTTTTATGGAGGGACTCAAAATGATAAGAATGCTACAAACCTTGATTACAGCAAAACAATTTCTGCTTTAACTTCTCTATATAACGCTGCTAAGAATTCTGAAATCAAACAACGATATGGCTATCAGCTCGTACGTTTGAATCATTATACCAGAAATTACGATGCAGCAGTTCAGGCTTTCAAAACCTATGTTGAACCCATCAGATTGAAAGGAGCACCTTACTTTATGGCTCTCGACCAACTGGCAGGAGCACAAAGAGGTCTGGAAATGAACAGCGATGCCAACTGGAACTTCTTCCAGGTCTTTATGAATAGTGACAGCCGTAAAGAGTCAGCCTTTGTTTCTATGAAACTTTCGGATACGGCTTCTTTTAATAACATTTTAAAAAGAGCTGGAACTGATAATGAAAAAAACATGGCATATTTTCTTTTGGGATACGAAGATTTCACAAATCCAATTCCAATCATGGAAAAGATGTACGACATCAATCCTGATTCGGAAATTTTGAAAGTAATGGCCGTGAGAAGTATCAATGAACTGGAACGAACTTATCTTCCTACTTATTATTACACTTCCGATGACACAGATAATGCAACTGTTCAAAAAGAAGGATCCAAGACTTCTACGGAAGCAACGAAGACAGAAACAACAAAGGTGAAAGAAAAGGAGCTTTCATTCTGGCAGAAAATCGTTAGATTTTTTAAGAACCTGTTTGGTGGATCCAAATCAGACAAGACCGCCGATGGGAAATCTGATCAAAGCGATGATGAGCTATTAGATAATCCTAACAGAATTCCGTTCTACACAAAAAATGCAGGCTACTGGTATGGCGACAAAGATCAGAAAGATTTTCTGGATGATCTTGAAAAGTTTACCGAAAAGACGAAAGAGAAATCAAAAGATGAGTATTGGCAAATTGCAGATGCCTATCTGAAATTTCTGAAAAAAGATTACAAAGCAAGTACAGAAATCCTGGAAGACATCAAAACAACCAATCCAGAGTACCTTGAAGAAATAAAAAGAATGAAAGTTCTGAATGACATTGTATCTCAGCCTAAAATAACTTCAGAATATGAGGATCATTTAATGAAAGATTATCCTGAATATTTTATCGAAAAAGAGGTAAAAAAAGACAGCACAAGAACTGATTATGATGACTATTATGGTCCTGTTCCTTCTACCGCTTCTTTCCTTAAAGATGTTTTAGCAAACCGTTACTTCCTTCAGGGAGAAGATGGAAAGTCATTCTTGATGAGTAATAAACTTTCTGATCTTCAATATAACCCTAACTCCAGTTTAGTGAAGAGTGTTGAGGATTTTTATAAAAAACCAAATAAGAATCAGTTTGAACAACAGATCATTGCCAAAAACATGGATGATGTAGGAAATATTGATGCTTTTTTTGGAGTGATCTATGGCGACCGCGCAATGAGAATGGCTGACTTTGAAAAAGCTAAATCTTATTATCAGAAGGCTCAGGATTTTGTTGGGATTCCAAGAATCAATTATGACTGGGTTTCAAGTGAGCAACCAAAGGTTCCACACAAGTATGCAGACGGTGAATACAATGGTTTCAGAAATATTCCGAGCTATGTATTTGGTCATAATGTTTGGGAAAGCTTTGAAAGTATTGCTGGTATAAGTATGGAAAATGAAAATTACACTCAGTTTCCTTTCATTAAAACAACAATGAATAAACTTGAGTTAGCTGATGCAGCGATCCAGCTTAAAAAGATGAGCAGTGGAAAAGATGAAAAAGCGGCTAAAGCCAGTCAGCTTATTGGAAATTTATTATATAACACTTCTATTCTCGGTTATTACAGACAATTGTTCGTAATGGATGTCGACAACAGTAATGGAGGTAAATATGATTTTTGGAATACAGATAAGAAGACACCTTATCAGTATTATTACAAAAATTTCCTTGATAAATCTTATATGGAACCTGATAATTTTGATCTGGCTATTAACTATTATAAAAAGGCATTGGATCTATCGGCAAACAAAGAAGAGAAAGCAAGAATACTATTTCAGATGGCTAGTGCTGAACAGGGGAAATACTATCAGTATGAAGCAAACAACCCATCTAAGATCAGCTACTCTGATCCGAAGTACTCTGAAAAAAGTGATGCATATCAAAAACAGTTGGATGATACGAAGAATCAAAAGTTCCGTACCTATTTTGCATTATTGAAAACCCAGTACTCGGATACTGAGGCAGCTAAAAGCCTTATGGGAAGTTGTTCTTATTTTAGTTATTTCATGAAATAGCAGCTTTCACTTTATAAATAAAAAAAGGAATCATAATGATTCCTTTTTTTGTTTTTCCAGCCATTCATCATGTTTCTTTTTAAAGAGATCATTCTTATAATTCTGATTTCTCTTGGCAGCATCAATAGAATGAGACGTATGGATATCAACATCATCTTCAGCAAAATCAGCTAATTTTTCATAGTAAGTATGCAACTGATCTAATTCCTTTTCAGAGAGATCTTCAATATCTACAATCCGGTTGCTTGCTTTTTCATGAGCAGCAATGAGTTCGTTGAGTTTAATCTGTATGGCTTTTGAATCTTTATTCTGCGCTTTCTGAATTAGAAACACCATCAAAAAAGTAATTATTGTCGTTCCTGTGTTAATCACTAACTGCCAAGTTTCAGAATAGTGAAAAACAGGTCCGGAAAAAGCCCAAATCACAACAATAGCGGTTGCTCCGATAAACGCATATGAGCTTCCTGTAAATTTTGTTGCCCAATCTGAAAATTTTTCAAAAAAATTATTGCTCTTATGACTCATCGTGGATATTATTTTAAAGAATAAATGTATTAAATAATATTATTCTTTAAGCAATAAAATGCAAACAATAAAGCCTATTGATTTTCCCAAATCCTTCTCTAATTATTTAAAATCTGTAATTAACCTGAACTGCAAAATTTCTAGGCTGGATCTGATCTATATATCCGCCTCTGAAATAAGAATTATAACCAACGGTATCGAAAATATTATTGAAGAACACTCTCAAACCAAGTCCCTTTTTGAAAACATACCCTATTTGTGCATCTACCGTAGTATATTCAGGCATATTGAATGGTTTTTCACCAAGCTGAGTTCCGTTAATGTGACCACTGGCTGCATTAGAATATTTTTGTTTATAATCATCAACAGGTCTCGTTCCTACATAATAAATTCCAGCTCCCACATCAAACCCTTCGAAAGTTCCTCTACTAAATTTATAATTCAACCAGGCATTTGCTGAATTCTTTGGTGTATTAATTGGTGCAGAGCCATTAACAAATGAAGGACTATCTTTGTATTGAGCATCCACATAAGCCCATCCCGTCATTACCTGCAAATTTGGAAGGATCTTCCCAATCAATTCTACTTCTATCCCTTTTCTTTTCAGTTCTCCTGCCAGTGCATAAGTTCCTGTACTATTTCCACCTGTTAGTACTTCATATGATAAATTGTCAGTATTAATATTGAACATTGTAACATTGAATCTTAATCTTTCATTCAGCCAATCAGATTTAATCCCCACTTCCCATTGCTTAGTGGTTGAAGCTCCTACAGTTCCTCCTTCTAGTAATACATTATTTGCACCTCTTAAAGAAGTTGTACTTGTATAAGAGCCAAAAACGTTCATGTTTTCGATCGGTGAGATCATAAGCCCTAATGATGGATTCCATGCATAGCTAGGTTTTTTATCAGATCCGTTCAATCTGCTGTAACGAATTCCCAAATGTGCTTTAACATATTTATTAAAAGTAATAACATCTTGGGCCATTAAACCTAATGTTGGTGTTACCGTATTAACTATAGGATCTTTCGTTATCAAATCGAAGTTATTTGCATCGATACCGGAAGGTAGGATATTATTAATTTCATTAAGAACATTAATACGATCAATCTCCTTTGGTATGTAAGATTTTGTAGTAACATTAGATTCTTTCCAATCAAAACCAACCTGGAAGGTATGTTTCATAAATCCTGTCATCACGTCTGCTCCAATAAAATCAAATTGAAAAACTTTATTCAAATCTTCACGCTCAGATTTTGTCAAACTTCTATCTCTTATTTCATTTGGATTTTTTGGATCAATTGGAGCTAGCGCTGCTCCTGTCATATCAGCTTGATATGAAGAGCTCATAAATGCTGCTCTTATTTTCAGTTTATCATTTAATTTTCTTGTCGCAGTAGTAGAAAAATTAAAAGTCTCCATCTTTGCATTATCTGATGAAAATCCAAGAAATTTCCTGCCAGGCATCTTATATATTGCTTCTGTATCGCCTTTCGCCAAATTGACAGTTCCTCGATCGGGTGTAGTATTGTTGTGCATATAGTCCATCTCTACAACAATCTCAGTTTTATCATCTGGACGAATTGCAATTGAAGGATTAACGTAAATACGATCTGTATTAATAAATCTCCTAAAACTATTATTATCCTGATAAGCAGCGTTCAATCGTACAGCAACTTTACCCTGAGAATCCAATACTCGCTGAAAATCTATAGTTGGTCTGTAAAAGTCCCAACTACCATATCTAAAGCCAACATTCGTTTGGTTGATAAATTTCGGAACTTTAGTTACCACATTAATAACGCCACCTGCAGAACCTAATCCATCTCCAATTCCCTGTGTAACTGCCGCTGATCCTTTTATTACCTGAATGCTTTCAACTCCTTGCATGTCTGTAAGCATGGCACCGGTTCTAAAATCAGAGTCCATCTGAACACCGTTTTTCAAAACAGGTACACCACGATAACCTCTTATCGACATACTTTCTCTTGTCCCACCATAGCTTCCAAACTGTGTAACACCTGGAATATTCTTAGCAACATCCGTTACGGTTAAGCCTCCTAAATCTTCTATTACTTTATAAGAAATTACTGAAATACTTTGAATCTGATCTCGGGTTTTAAGAGGCAGCCTTGTAATGGCTTCAAGACCGTCAGGCTGTTTTTTTCTTTCTCCAAATAACTCAACTTCTTCGATCGTTTTTTCTCTTCTAATAGTATCATTAAGCTTTTGTGCATTGGCAAAACCAATCCCTAATACTACTAAAGAAATAGATACTGTTTTTCTCATAATTCTTTTTTGCAAAATTATTATTTTTAATAATTCTAAATAAAAAATGAGAATTGACATATCTCAGCAAAAAGAATTATGATATACGAAATCTTAATTGTCTTTCAATATTTGCAAACATATTCTTAGTCATAATCGCGGGTCCTTATAGAATAAAACAGGAAACAACTCATTAGCTGCTTCCTATTAAAATTCGTTACACTTATTTTCATTCTATAATAGATACTGCCCAGTATAATATTCACCAATCTTTATATTGCTTAGCATTTATTAAACTTATCTCTTTAAAGTTTATTACAATTAAAAATCCGTCTCTTTAAAAGGGACGGATTTTTATATAATCACGGCTTAGTGCACGTTATCACACTTTAATTTCAACATCTACACCGCTTGGTAACTCTAATTTCATTAGAGCGTCCACAGTTTTAGAAGAAGAAGAATAGATATCCATCAATCTCTTGTGAGCTGAAAGTTGGAACTGTTCTCTAGCTTTCTTATTTACGTGTGGAGATCTCAACACAGTGAAGATTCTCTTATTAGTTGGCAATGGAATTGGTCCGTTTACAACAGCACCAGTAGCCTTTACCGTTTTTACGATTTTCTCAGCAGACTTGTCTACCAAGTTGTAATCGTAAGATTTTAGTTTTATTCTGATTCTTTGTGACATTTTTCTAATTTAAAAAATTAACCTTTAGATTTAGCGATAATTTCTTCCGCAACGTTCTGAGGAGTTTGAGCATATTTCTCTAATTCCATAGAAGAAGTAGCTCTTCCTGATGAAAGTGTTCTTAGAGTTGTTACATATCCAAACATTTCAGAAAGTGGAACAGATCCTTTGATAACTACAGCACCATTTTTCTCTTCCTGACCACTGATAGTTCCTCTTCTTTTGTTAAGGTCACCAATAATGTTACCCATATATTCTTCTGGAGTTACAACTTCCAGTTTCATGATAGGCTCCATAATTACTGGCTTAGCAGCACGTCCCGCTTCTTTAAATCCTATTTTAGCAGCTAATTCGAAAGAAAGAGCATCAGAATCCACCGCGTGGAAAGATCCGTCTTTAAGAACAACTTTAATACCTTCAACTTCGAAACCAGCCAAAGGACCGTTCTTCATTGCAGCTTTAAAGCCTTTTTCAATTGCAGGAACAAATTCTCTAGGAACGTTACCACCTTTGATTTCGTTAATAAATTCCAGACCGATTTTACCTTCGTCAGCAGGTCCTAATTCAAATACGATATCAGCAAATTTACCTTTACCACCAGATTGTTTTTTGTAAACTTCACGGTGACTAGCAACTTTTGTAAGATTTTCTTTGTATTCTACCTGAGGTTGACCCTGGTTTACTTCTACCTTGAATTCTCTTCTCATACGGTCTACAATGATATCCAAGTGAAGCTCACCCATTCCAGATATAATTGTTTGACCTGAAGCCTCGTCAGTTCTAACCGTAAACGTTGGATCTTCTTCAGCTAATTTAGCTAATGCGTTACCCATTTTATCTTGGTCAGCCTTCGTCTTAGGCTCAACAGCGATACCAATTACCGGATCAGGGAAAACCATCGATTCAAGAACGATTGGGTTTTTCTCGTCACACATTGTATCACCAGTTTTGATAGATTTGAATCCTACCGCAGCACCAATATCACCAGCTTCAATATATTCTACTGGATTTTGCTTGTTAGCGTGCATCTGATAGATTCTTGAGATTCTTTCTTTATCTCCAGAACGAGTGTTCAAGATATAAGAACCTGCATCTAATCTTCCAGAGTATGCTCTGAAGAATGCTAATCTTCCCACGAATGGGTCAGTAGCAATCTTAAATGCTAAAGCCGAGAAAGGCTCGTTTACGTCTGGTTTTCTTGTAATTTCAGCATCAGTTCTTGGATCAGTACCTTTGATATCGTCTTTATCCAATGGTGAAGGCAAGTATTTACATACTGCATCCAACATAAACTGTACTCCTTTATTTTTGAATGAAGAACCACAAGTCATTGGGATAATAGATAAATCGATAGTAGCTTTTCTAAGAGCTTCGTTGATTTCATCTTCAGAGATTGAATCTGGATCTTCGAAGAATTTCTCCATCAAAGTCTCATCGTAGTCAGCAACAGCTTCTACTAATTTCTCTCTATATTCTAGAACTTCAGCCTTCATATCCTCAGGAATTGGCACTACCTCGAAAGTAGCTCCTTGTCCTGCCTCATCCCAGATGATAGCTCTGTTTTTAATTAAGTCAACAACACCTTTAAAGTCTTCTTCAGCACCGATTGGTAAAACGATTGGAACTGCATTAGATCCTAACATAGTCTTAACCTGGTTTACCACGTTAAGGAAGTCAGCCCCTTGTCTGTCCATTTTGTTTACGAATCCCATTCTCGCTACTTTGTAGTTGTCAGCAAGTCTCCAGTTTGTTTCAGACTGAGGCTCTACTCCATCTACTGCAGAGAATAAGAATACCAATCCATCCAATACTCTTAAAGATCTGTTTACTTCTACTGTGAAGTCAACGTGTCCCGGTGTATCAATGATGTTGAAGTGGTAAGGTTTAGTTTCAGGTAAAGTTTTACCTTGATCAGTTGGGAAATTCCAGTTACAAGTTGTCGCTGCAGAAGTAATGGTAATACCTCTTTCTGCTTCTTGCTCCATCCAGTCCATTGTAGAAGCACCATCGTGAACTTCACCAATTTTATGGTTAACACCTGTATAGAATAAAATCCTTTCTGTAGTGGTAGTTTTCCCCGCATCAATGTGGGCAGCAATACCAATGTTTCTTGTAAATTTTAGATCTCTACTCATTTCTAATTAGAATTTAAAGTGTGAGAAAGCTTTGTTAGCTTCCGCCATTTTGTGAGTATCAGATTTCTTTTTGTATGCAGCACCTTCTTCTCTAGAAGCAGCAACAACTTCATTAGCTAATTTTAAAGCCATTGACTTATCATTTCTAGCTTTTGAATATTTGATTAACCATTTCATTGCCATAGAAATTTTTCTATCAGCTCTGATTGGCATAGGGATCTGAAAGTTAGCTCCACCTACTCTTCTTGAACGTACTTCTACATGAGGCATTACGTTAGTAAGGGCATCTTTCCAGATTTCAAGAGCTGTTTTTTCAGTCTCTCCTTTTTTATTTTCTACGATTTCTAATGCATCATAGAAAATTTTGAATGCGATAGACTTCTTACCGTCTAGCATTAAGTTATTTACGAATCTAGTTACCAATTGATCATTAAACTTTGGATCTGGTAACAACGGTCTTTTTTTCGCTTTTGTCTTTCTCATTGTTTTTGTACCTTATTTAATGATTATTTTTTCTTTCCTTTTGCTGGTGCAGCAGCTGCCTGACCTGGTTTAGGTCTCTTAGCTCCGTACTTAGATCTTCTCTGTGTTCTTCCATTAACACCAGCGGTGTCTAATGCACCTCTTACGATGTGGTAACGTACTCCCGGTAGGTCTTTCACCCTTCCGCCTCTCACCAATACTATCGAGTGCTCTTGAAGATTATGTCCTTCGCCCGGGATGTAGGCGTTGACTTCTTTACCGTTTGAAAGTCTTACCCTTGCAACTTTTCTAAGTGCAGAGTTAGGTTTCTTAGGAGTGGTAGTATACACTCTCGTACATACACCTCGTCTTTGTGGACAAGAATCAAGGGCAGCCGATTTGCTCTTCTTGGCAAGCGTGGCTCTTCCTTTTCTTACTAATTGTTGAATAGTAGGCATTTAATTGCTTTTTATTTTAAGGTGCAAAAATAGTAATTATTTTTTAATTGACAAGCAGTTAAGTCTTTTTATTCACATTTAAAAAGAAAACAAAATACTTATTTGAAAACATTTTTTATTATTTTGCCATTAGCATATTGTAATGGAACCCCCAGAAGTTCAGCCATGGTACTGGTTATATCAATCTGTTCATAATTGCCTGTACTAATTATTGTATTTTTCTTAAAATCCGGACCCATCGCAAAAAATTCGATATGTCGGCATCCATTGCAGTCATCTCCATGTTGTGCAAATCCCCCTTTCGAGTCTAAATGTCTTCCATGATCATTAGAAACGATAAGTGTCGTCTTATTTTTATAAGCAGACAGGGACTGGATATGATCCCAGATTTCTTTAATGGAGGTATCGGTTTTCTTTATGGCGTCAATATATCCATTCCAATTGCTGGCATGCCCATTGGAATCTACATCTTTCAAATTGATCACAATAATATTGGGAGAATACTTCTCCATCACCAATTTTACTTTATCCACAGTCACAGCATCAGGTCGGTAACCTGAGCCATTACCATTGATTCCACAATCAACACTTGGCTGAAACTTTCCTTTCCAATCTTCAAGCTTACAGTCATTCAGTACTTCCAATTTATCTTTAGAAGTTATAATCCAGGCTTTAGTTTTATCTTCTCCTGTATATTTGAGCCACTGTTGCATAATAGATGGATATCCCGGCAACTCGGTCCCATTATTCTTAATATTCTCATATACACCACTACACATAGCACTGTGTCCTGGATTAGTATTGGTACTTCCATTATTTTTAAAATCACTGATAAATACACCCTGACTTAAAAGACTTACTCTATTGGGAATATTTTCTCTGTTGACTTCTTCCCAAGTCTCAGACATACGAGGACCATCAACCACCAGTAAGACTATATTTTTCGTCTGGTATGCATACTGATTATCGATCACCGTTTGTACTTCTTGGTTGTCATTTGTACAAGAAATCACTAAAAGACCTAGGATAAAATACAATACAATTTTTTTCATAATTTTTTCTTATTTGTGTGTTTAATGTGTAAAGCTAGGGAAATAGACTTAATCAGTATATTAATAAATTATTAAATCTAAGAAACATGATTCAATCTATTACAATGTCTTTGTAAACATAAAATATGAAAACATAAGTATATGATCTCCTAGTCCATAATTTGGACATTTACCTTTTTATTCCAATTAAAACTTCTTATATTTTTTTTTAGTCTCTCTTCATTAGTTGGATCTATAGAATATATGGACACCTCATCTCTTGCTACGGTCACTTTATTTTTAATTTTCAAGGTAGCAGTTTTCTTCCAGGTTTTTGGAACATACCCCTGAAGCCAGGCTTCATAAACAACAGCAATTTCGTATTTGTTTTCTGAGCCATATTGGGTAAGAAAATCTTTAAGCTTATTATTAAAAAAACTTTTGTTCTCGTTAAACGGAATCATCTCTGTAGATCCCAAACCTGCAATATCTAATAAATGAATATCTGTATAGTATGTAATTGCTCCAATATCGTTAGCTACTATTTTGGAATCATTATAATAGGTGTGTAAAAATCTAGCGGATTGTATCTGCTGTTCATAAATATTTTTTCCACCATTCTCAAGAATACAATGTGCTACCCAGCCTTTATAGAAAAGAAGTATAATATTTATAACAACCAGTAAGGTAATGATCTTTTCTTTTCTAATATAATTATTAACATCAAAAAATAAATCTTTGACCCGTGGGATAAGCACCATAGAAAATCCTATAAGTAAATATGCTTCATAACGGAACATTCCCTTTAGATCCGCAAACATGCTATGGCATATCATCAGAAGAAAGAATACCACAAGTAAAAAATTACTGTTAATAGCATCCCTGAAACTCTTAGTCTTCAAATCTCTGTAAATGAAGACAGCTGACAATAAAACAGGGAAAAAACCAACTTTATAAAAGCTTATATTTAATATAAAATTATCAAGAAAGATGATTTTAAGCTGTGACAGCAAATTTGAGTCTAAACTTAGTTTTGTTCCCTTTACTACCACAGAATTGGGGAAAAGATAACCATCTTGCCGATAGTTAAAATAGCAGAAAATCAAAATTGGAACAAATCCAACAACCAGTATACTCATTGCTTCTTTCCACTTTTTCATTAATATTAAAACAAAAGCAAAAATCACAAAGTAAAACATGCTTTCAAAACGGACAAGTCCCATTAGAAAAATGGTAAGATAAAATACTAAAACAGCATATCTTTTTTTATCTCGATAATAAAAGCAAAAAATATTAACGACAAAAAGAAATACCTGAAAGATGTGCTCCATACCCGATAACATCTGAATGTGCAAAACCACAAAAAATAAGGTGAATATGACCGCTAAAACAGTTTTTTTTACATCCTTAAAAAATTCAGCATAATATATTGATAGGAAATAAACTATTCCAATGCTAAAAAAAATATTAAAGTACAGTGGGATCTGATCGTTATTCCCAAAGACTTTTATTAAACAACTAAGAACAAAAGTAAACAATGGTGAAGAAGAAGTGGAAGAAAATTGATATCTCGTAATCCCCCACACCTCATGTAATGCAAAATTCTTTGCCATAGCAAGATGAATGTAAGCATCATCAATTGGATATATATAATGTCCATCCGTTTTTGAAACTGACTGAATATAATAGAACAGGCATACACCAAAAAATACGATGAGGGAAGAAAAGAAACTTTGTAAACCAATATTTCGGGATGACGACATTTTATGATAAATTATAAGAATACCAAAGATAAGTATCATCAATCAGGAACCTGCAACTTCGGCATAATATTTACTGCTTATATAGCATAAAAAAATAAACGTATGAAAAATGCAAGTATTATCGGTCTAAAGGAAACCGATTGTAAAAACATTTCAGAAAAGCTAAATACACTTTTAGCCAATTATTCCGTATTCTATCAAAACACCAGAGGTTCTCATTGGAATATTAAAGGCGATCAATTCTTTACTTTACATCCAAAATTTGAAGAGCTTTACAATAGCCTTGTATTAAAGATTGATGAGATTGCAGAAAGAATTTTGACATTAGGAGCAACACCAGCCCATAATTATTCAGATTATTTAAAAGTTGCCACTATAAAAGAGAGTAAAGAAGTAACTGATGGAACAAAAAGTGTGGAGAACATTTTAAGTTCTTTTAAAGTAGTATTGGATCTACAGAGAGAACTTTTGGATATTACCGATGCAGCCGGAGATGAAGGGACAAATTCCCAAATGAGCGATTATATCACTGAACAGGAAAAAGAAGTATGGATGTACAACTCTTATCTTGGTAAATAAGCGAACGAAAATCATCGATATATTTAAAAAAATCGTCTTACATTTAGACGATTTTTATTTTTAATTATTAAATTTGCGTTAAAATTACACAATATGCACGACGTACGATTGAATTCTATTCTAGACAACGATTTCTATAAAATAACCATGCAAAACGCAGTGGTGAAATTATTTCCAAGCACGATTGTAAAATATGAATTTATAAACAGAGGACAGCATCTTTTCCCGGAAGGTTTTGATGCAGCATTGAGAGAAGCAGTAACTAAAATGGCAGAACTCAAGCTTACCAAGGATGAGAAGAAATTTCTGGCAAGAACATGTCCTTATCTGGCTTTACCCTATCTTGATTTTCTTGAAGGTTATCATTATGATCCATCTGAAGTAAAAATTGTTCAAAAAGGAAATGACCTTACCGTTTCTGTGGAAGGTTTATGGTACAGAACCATTCTTTGGGAAGTTCCATTACTAGCCCTTATCAGTGAACTGCATTATGAAATGAACCATATGGAAAGAGATTCCAATGAGGTTGTGATGAATAAGACACTTGAGAAAGCTGACTCTTTGAACAGACTTGGTGTTACCTTTGCGGAGTTTGGAACGAGAAGAAGACACTCTTATAAGGTTCAGAACCTTGTTATGGAAGCTTTAACGCAAAGAAAAGATTCAACTTTTACCGGTAGTTCGAATGTGCATTTCGCTATGAAATTTGGTGTAAAACCTATTGGAACTCATGCCCACGAATGGTTTATGTTTCATGGTGCTGAATACGGTTTTAAGATGGCCAATGAATTAGCCCTGGAACACTGGGTAGATGTTTATAGAGGAGACCTGGGAGTTGCCCTTTCAGACACTTATACTACAGATGTTTTCTTTCAACAGTTTGACAAAAAATTCGCAAAACTTTTCGATGGGGTACGTCATGACAGTGGAGATGCCCTTGAATTTGCTGATAAAACAATTGCACACTATAAGAACAACGGAATTAATCCATTATTCAAATATATTATTTTCTCTGACGCCTTAAACCTTGAGAAAGTAGAAGAGATCACAAAATACTGTAAAGGAAAAATTGGTGTTTCATTTGGTATAGGAACCAATCTCACCAATGATGTTGGACTAAAACCTATGAATATTGTTATGAAATTAATTGGAGTACAAGCTCCGAATAAAGAATGGATTCCAACTGTAAAACTTTCTGATGAACATGGAAAATATACGGGTGATCCGAAAATGATTGAATTGGCAAAAGAGTTCTTAAGAATAAAAGATTAAGTTTTAGACACCAGATGTGAGACATCAGATATTAAACTTACAACTAAATAAATCATAACTATTATGAGATCAAAAATTTATTTTTCCCTTAGTCTTTTGATAGCAGCTTTATCTTTCGCTCAGGAGAAAAAAGCAGCAAAACCAAAATTCAATCAAGAACTGGCTACCTCATTGGGAGCTGACAAATATGGAATGAAAGCTTATACCATTGTCATGCTTACTACAGGATCCGCAAAGATTGAAGATAAAGTGAAAATGGGTGAATTAATGAAAGGACATATGGCTAATATTGGTAAGTTAGCGGATGAAGGTAAGATCATAGTTGCCGGGCCTTTTTTAGAAAAGAATAAAGAAACCTATCGTGGGATGTTTATTTTCAATACCAAATCCAAAGAGGAAGCCGAGCAATGGGTAAAAACAGATCCTGCAGTACAAGCCGGAGTTTTTAGTTACGAAATATTTCCATGGTATGGATCTGCTGCATTGCCTTTATATTTAAAACACCACGAAGAAATCACAAAAGAAAATCCTTAAAAAAGGACTTTTTCACTAAATTTTCGGAGCCCAAACAAAATATAATCAGATAGAGAAGAATGTTAAAAACTTAAAAAGCATATTTAAAAACTTTGATTAATAGTTTCATTAGAAATATTGTTTCTTCAATTATCAGCTCAACTATTGTTCTCCCTGCTTTTTATAAATTTATTGTTTTATCGATTTTCGCTCTAAGTTTCTTATTCCACCTTATTTAATTATTGGATCATAAATAGTAATTACCGGAAAAACAAGCGATAATCCAGCTGTATTTATTGCTCCATTTTTAGCAACTGTGTTTAAAAACAATGTACTTAAGATATTTTAAATGCAAATATCATAATATATAAATATAACATTGATATAATACGTAGATTTGAATGTAAGTGATCATAACATGATACACTAAAGAAATGAGATAGGTTTGAATTTAAAAGGAGGACCAATGAGAAAACTAGTTTTAAAAATGTCCGTGTCCGCTGACGGATTTGTCTGTGGACCAAATGGAGAAATTGATTGGCTACTGCGGACAAGAGATCAATCAGCATTTGATTGGATTGAAAAAACACTTTGGGATGCGGGAGTTCACATTATGGGTAGCAGGACATTTCATGATATGGTTGCCTATTGGCCCACATCACCAGACCCTCTGGCAGTTCCAATGAACGAAATACCAAAAGTTGTTTTTTCAAAGAAGGGTTTTGTAGAGCAAACTAGAGATGAATTAACAACCCAGGCTTTCAAAGACAGTTCACGTCAAGATGCCGAAAAAGGAATTGTTAAAACTACCATTTCTAAAAGTGCAGGAACCTGGTCAGAAGCCTCAATTGCGAGTGATATAGTTTCTGACATTACAAAACTTAAACAGCAAGACGGTAAGTTTATTCTGGCTCATGGGGGTGCCAGCTTTGCTCAAGACCTTGTTAAACATGAACTTATTGACGAATATCGACTGGTAATTCACCCTGTCATTCTTGGCAAAGGTATTCCATTGTTTGCATTGGCCCCAAATCCAATTGAATTAAAACTTGAAAGCTCATCCCACTTTGATTCAGGAATCATAGCCAATATCTACTCAACAATCGTAAAATGAAAACAACTTGCCACTTTTATTGTTGTTAGTGTACAAAGTTTTTTTCGCAGACAAAAATTTGTGATTTTGAAAAATTAAATTTTAAAGAAAAAACAAACAACCTTTTCATGAGTTTAAAAAATCCATTAGTATAAAAGATAAACTTAGTCTTTCATCCTAGTCTGGTTTCCTTATAACCTGCAATCACTGCCAAGATAAATCAAAATACATTAGAAAAGGCTTTTCTATTATCACCGGAGGAGAAATTAAAATGAAAGCTGAGATTGTTGAGCAAAGTATGGGTTATCATATCAATCTTTATGACCTTCAAAAAAGAGTTCAAAATCACGTTCTAAAACCACATAAAATTTTCTTTTATTAGCAAAATAAATGTAAATTCATAATCTACAAAATAATTAGTCCAACAAACATATTGGATCTAGTCATAGTCTTTAAACTAACAATCAATCATAATTTTATGAAAAAAACAATTTTAGTCTTTATAATTATTCTAACAACAAACTTTAGTTTTGGGCAAAGTGTTCCCAAAGAATATCATGATAAAGTTAAAACTGCAGAATCACTTTATAATGCAAAAGAATTCAGAAATTCAGCAGACAGATATTCAGAAGCGTTTAAATCTAATGGCTGGCAGGGCTCTATAAATGACAGATATAATGCTGCTTGTTCGTGGGCATTGGCATCAGTCCCAGACAGTGCGTTCTTTCAACTTAACAGAGTCGCTGCAAAGTACACCAATTATAATCATATAACAACTGACACAGATTTAAACTCTTTACATGCCGATATCCGATGGAAACCATTATTGGAAAAAATCAAGCAGAACAAAGACAAAGCAGAAGCTAATCTTAATAAACCATTGGTAGAAATGCTAAGCAATATCTATATTGAAGATCAGAAATACAGAAAAGAAATTGATGGAATTGAGAAAAAGTATGGACAGAATTCAAAGGAAATAAAAGATCATTGGAAAATGATAGACGAAAAAGATTCTTTGAATTTAATAGAAGTAAAAAAAATTCTTGATAAATATGGCTGGGTAGGCCCTGATGTTGTGGGCGGCCAGGGAAGCACTACATTATTCCTTGTGATCCAGCATGCTGACCTCGCGACACAAGAAAAATATTTACCGATGATGAGAGATGCTGTAAAAAATGGTAAAGCACAGGGCAGCAGTTTAGCTTTGCTCGAAGACAGAGTAGCATTAAGACAAGGCAAAAAACAAATTTACGGCAGCCAAATCGGACGTGATCAACAAACACAGGTTTACTTTGTATCTCCTTTAGAAGACCCCGATAATGTAGATAAAAGACGTGCAGAAGTTGGACTTCCTCCTTTAGCAGAATATGTGAGTAATTGGCAAATTAAATGGGATGTTGAACAGTACAAAAAAGAATTACCTAAACTGGAAGAAAAAACAAAAAAGAAATAAAAATCCTTCATCCTATAAGAACGAGGTTCCCGATCTGCTCCCAATATGATCCTTCGCCAAACTTCATTCTACCGAGAATGACAATCATAAGCAAGGACAATATTTGTTATTTTAATGAAAGAAAAATATTTATTTAAAATATTTATTTTATAACGCAATAGTGATTTAATTTTTACTATTTTAGCCTGTAATTCAATTTCTTATAAATTATATTATAAGAAAGTCAAGAACAAAACAATTACTAAACAAAAAAAATTAAACCATGAAAAAGAACTTAACAAAACTTTCAAGAACAAATTTGAAAGATGTCTTTGGAGGAACTTTGTATCCTGCACAATGCCCTGGAGGGTGTCCTGGCGAAGCCTTGATCAGATGTCCTGACGGCTCCACTACTATGACAAATTTTATATGTATGGGTGGAAGATGCGAACCAGCCGCAATGTGCAAACCCTTGGTTCTTGAACCTTTCCCGGATCCGATTATCATCACTCCGTAATCTGACCTATAATAGATAAAGTGAGCTTTCCGGCTCACTTTTTTTTGTGGACCGTAAAAACTGACAAACCTTAACCCGAAAAAAATCTTAACAAGTTTTACACCCAGCTTTTTTTCCTAATTTTGGGGAATGGAGATGACATATTTAATCGTTGGTTTTATTGTTGGCGGAATATTAGGCGCTATTGTTTTATACTATATCCTGAAATCATCAATGGTTTCAAGAACCTCTTATGATGAAATTAAAAATTTATCTATTAAGAATAGTTCAGATTTAGAAAATTCTAGTCTAAAAATCCAGGAACTTAATCAAAATATTAATATCGAAAAAGATCTTAACCAGCAGCAACTCGATCTATTAAATGATCTAAAAAATGAGTACGCTAAAATTTCTGCAGAACACTCCTCTTTACATACTCAGTTCCAGGAACAGAAACAGATCACTGCAAAACAAACTTCTCAACTTGAAAGTTTAATAACAGAAAAACAACATATTTTTGCCCGTAATTCAGAACTATCTGCAATTAATGATAGTTTAAAGAAATCCCTTGAAACTCAAAAGGAAGAAATGATAAAAATCCAGGAAGATTCAAAAATCCAATTTGAAAATTTAGCCAATAAAATCCTGGAGGAAAAATCCGAAAAATTTACCATACTGAATCAAAGTAATCTCAAAACAATTCTGGAACCATTTCAGGAAAAAATTGCAGATCTAAAAAACAGGGTCAATGAAGCTTATGAAAAAGAAAATAAAGAACGTTTTTCTTTAGCTGAAAAAGTAAGAGAGCTTGCCGTACTTAACCAGCAGATCTCTGAAGATGCAAAGAAGCTGACAAGAGCATTAAAAGGCGAAAGCAAAACACAGGGTAACTGGGGTGAAATGATCCTTGAAAGTATCCTTGAAAAGTCGGGGTTGGTAAAAGGAAGGGAATATTTTCTTGAACATGAACTTCGGGATGAAGATAACAAGGCATTATTTTCAGAATTTTCAGGAAAGAAAATGCGTCCTGATGCCGTGGTAAAATACCCTGATGAAAGAAATGTGATCATAGATTCAAAAGTTTCTTTAACAGCATTTACGGAGCTGGTAGATGAAACTGATCCTGATATCCATGCTATAAAACTTAACCAGCATTTAGGTTCTGTAAAAAACCATATTAATCAATTGAGCCAGAAAGCATATGATGATTATGGAAAATCTTTAGATTTTGTGATGATGTTTATCCCAAGTGAACCAGCCTATATTGCAGCAATGCAAGCTGATCAGAATCTTTGGAATTTTGCTTATGACAAAAGGATTCTTCTTTTAAATCCAAGCAATTTGATCACTTCCCTAAAACTGATCGCCGACTTGTGGAAACGTGAGTATCAAAATAAAAATTCCATGGAGATTGCAGATAGAGGAGCTAAATTGTATGATAAATTTGTAGGGTTCGTTGAGAACCTTGAAAAAGTAGGTAAGAATTTGGATCAGGCAAAGAATGTTTTCAATGATGCCTATAAGCAACTTTCAACAGGAAATGACAATCTGATCAACCAAACTCAAAAACTGAAATCACTAGGAATAAAGAATAAAAAGGAACTTCCTCAAAGTCTTATTGAAAACGGTGAAGCTACGCCGAATCTAGAATAATAATCCAATGAAAAGATCACAAATCGTTGTTATCGTAAGTCTTGCAATATTTATAATTTCCCTGACACAAACAGCTGTATATACAAAAGGGAATGAGATGCACGCATTTGCATGCTTCCTTTTAGGCTGGATGGATCTGTTTGGAGAAGGAGTTGCATGGCTTGCCAATCCTCTGTTTTTTATCGCATTATTCTTTTTGTTGTTGAAACAGGTGAAAATCTCAACCGTTTTTAGTTTTCTGGCGATCTGCATGTCTTTATACTATCTGTCTGCAGAATCAATAACCGTTGATGAAGCAGGACATAAATCTCCTATAGTCTCTTATGGTTTGGGATACTACCTTTGGATAGCAAGTGGTCTTTCTTTGTTTATTGGAAACCTCATTCTTTTAAGGTCTCCTTTGAAAGTGCAAGCTTAAAATAGAATTTCAATTTTGTAAGATGATTCAAATATTTTCTTTTACATCGTACCCTTATCCAAAATCTGAATCTCAAAAAGAAGTGCTAGTTTCTTCACTATCTGCAGGAATTCTGATTTACCTCTTCTTAATTATTTTTCAACCATTTGATACGGATCAATTCCATCATGAACATAAATATCTTTTACTCTTCCCTTATTCTATTATTTTTGGAATCTTTTTCTACATCATTAATCTTTTGGTTCTAAAGATCAATAATTGGAATGTGGGTAATGAATTAATAAAAATATCCAGCATTTTATTATTAGCATCTATTCCATCATATTTTTATAATTCACTAATAATTAGCCATGTACAACTCGACTTCGTTAATTACCTCTACATGCTTATGTATACTTTTGCCATCGGAATACCCATTTCTATTATTTATGTTTTATCAAGATATATTTATCTAAAAAAAGACCACGAAAATACTGCAATGAGGATTTCTGCTCAGTTACAAGAAACACCTATTATAGATGACGACTTAAGTAAAAAAACTTTAGAAATCAGTACAGGCACCTCTAAACTAGAGATCTTGGAAGACGATTTTATCTATGCCCAATCTTTGGAAAATTATTGTGCTGTTTATTATAATGAAAATCATACTGTAAAAAAAGTTTTGCTGAGGATAAGCTCATCAAAGCTGTTGAATCAGGTAGAAACACACACCATTAAGAGATGTCATAGATCATACATTATCAATCTAAATAAAGTAAAAAACATTAAAGGAAATGCTCAGGGATACAAATTAAGTATAGAAAAAATAGACCTTGCAATTCCTGTTTCCAGAAGCTATGCCCCGTATGTAATTTCTTTACTGCAAAGTCTGAACGTATAATCTTTGTTATTCGTCACATTATTCTGCTTTTGGTCACATAGATTTGACAATCTCTTTATTAAGAAACACTTTTGCTCAAATTTTTTAACATGAGTAAAACTGTTTATTTTTATATTGTATTTGTTCTTGGGTTTCTTTCTTACTATTTTTTTGATCTTTTCTGCTTCAAACCCATTCAAAATTACAGCAAAGAGATCTTTGCCAGTAAAGCCTTTGCCCACATTATTGCCTATTCAATATCTTTGATTCCATTAATTATAACATTAAAAATCTTATTTCCACAAAAGAAGTTAGTGAATTTACTTTCTTTGAATAGATCCCCATTCATAGGATTTGCTTTAGCATTTACAGGCACTTTACCAATGTTGATCGGTTATTTTTTATTCTTCCAGTTAATTGAAAAAATCGATATTGAATCCTTATTTATCAATACAGTATCGTCATCTTTTTTTGAAGAGTTAATCTTCAGAGCTTTTTTAATCGGAATTTTATACAAATACAGCAGGTTGGGGTTCATTGGTTCTATACTATTAGGTTCATTTCTTTTTGCACAGGTTCATTTATACCAAAGCAAAGATACTGTTGAGATTATTGAAATATTTACAATTACCTTCTTAGGATCTGTCCTTTTTTCATGGATCTATATGGAGTGGAACCTTAACTTATGGGCAGCAATTTTTGTTCATTTGTTCATGAATTTATATTGGGAGATATTCAATGTTTCAGAAAATGTATCCGGCAACTTATATGGTAATCTCTTTAAATTCACATCAATACTTCTAATCATATTCATTACCATCTACTATAAGAAGAAAAAGAAAATTCCATTTGAAATCACAATGAAAAGTCTTTTCTTAAAAAGTAAGGAAACTGAACAATAAATTTTGCATAATTTTGCAGAATGCTAATAGAGAGTTTTCAGAACGATAAAATCAAGAATATTACCAAGCTTCTTACAGATAACAGATTCAGAAAGAAATCTAAAGTTTTTGTAGTGGAAGGACAGCAGGAAAATGAAAGGGCACAAAAGTTTGATTTTGAACCTATAGAATTTTTTATTTGTGAGAGTATCTTCAAAGGAGAAACACCTACTGGTAAAGTATATTATGTAAGTGAGAAAGTTTATGAAAAGATTGCATATCGCGGAAGTTCTGAAGGTATTATTGGAATTTATAAGATCAAAGAATCTGAACTTTCTTCTTTTAATCCTAAAGAAAATGCGACTATAATTATTGTTGAAGGTATTGAAAAGCCGGGAAATCTGGGAGCTATTTTAAGAAGCTGTGAAGCTTTTGGAATTGATGCATTAATTATAACTGACGCTAAAGCTGATTTTTACAACCCAAATGTAATTCGTTCCAGTGTTGGATGTCTTTTCGGAATGGAAGTCTTTCAAGCTGAAAATGAAGAGACCCTGGATTTTCTGAAAAGGAATCAGTTCAGTATCTATACAACGATTATGGATGAGAGTGCTGAAGACCTATATAAAAGGGATCTGACCCAAAAATCTGCCATTCTATTTGGAACAGAGCATTCAGGTTTAAGCGATTTTTGGATCGGTAAAGGTAAGAATACACTTATTCCTATGGTAGGAAGTATCGACTCTTTAAATCTGAGTAATGCCGTAGCGATTACCTGTTATGAATCTCTAAAACAGAAAAGACATTAAGAAAGCTAATAAAATATAAAGCATAAAAAAACCGCTTCGCCAGGCGAAACGGTTCTTTTATTTTAGTTAAGTTACTAAAATTATTTTTTAGTAGCGTCTTTAACTTCTTTAGCAGCTTCTTTAGTTGCATCTTTAGCAGCATCAGCAGCTCCTTTAGCAGCATCAGCAGCACCAGCAGCAGCTCCTTTAGCAGCGTCAGCAGCAGCAGTAGTAGTTGCAGCAGCAGCACCTTTAGCAGCATCTACAGTAGCAGTAGCAGCAGAATCAACAACTTGAGCAGCAGAATCAGCTACAACAGCAGCAGAATCAGTAGCAGCAACAGCAGCAGAATCAGCAGCACCTTCAGTAGAAGTAGCTTCAGTTTTTTTACAAGCAACTAGAGAGATTGCAGCGATAGCAGCTACGAATAATGACTTTTTCATAATAAATTAAATTTAATTTTGTTAATATTGTTTTATAAAATTTTTCTTTCGTTCTATTAATTGAACAAGACAAAGGTATAGCAGATAGAAAATTTGTCTATGAAAAATAATTGTAATAACTTTGTAAAACAGTTTTACAAATAAATATTACTGAAAACCAATAACTTAATCACTTTATATACACTTGACAGATTTAGATCTATTACACTTTGAGCAGCTGAAAAAGGATGTACAGGCTCAATATCTAGAAGAATACACTCCTTCCTTTGATGATATTTCTAAGTGGAAGGGTATTGATATTATCTATTTCCAGGAAGATCTTCGCAAAAAGGCTAAGGGAAACATCAGCGAAAAATCATTTTACACCTATTTTAAAAATGCTCCTGTTACCAAATTACCGAGGATTGACATGCTCAATTTACTGAGTATTTATGCAGGTTACGACTCTTGGTATGAATTTAAGAAACAGCATCTTTTTGCAGGAGAATTATTGCAGGATGAGAAAGATCTTAGTGAAGAAGAAATGCTGGAGTTAGAGGAAACCGTCAATCAACTTCCACAAGTCATAAAATCTGAAGGACAATCACAAAAAAATGTGATAAAAGGGTCAGAAAACTCTGATTTACAAAAATCAATTACTGAAAATCAACCAATTAACCAAAATCAAAACTTTAACACTTCGGGAGAAATTAAAGATTCTGAGCCAAGTAAAAAATTCGTAAAAAAGAATGCATGGGCAATGATTACCTCAGTTTTAATTATCATTACGGGTGTCTTAGGTTTTAAGGATGAAATTTTTTCTAAAGAATATAAATATTGTTTTACGGATGCAGACAGAGGAGTTGCAGTAATTAATACTTTAGAAATAAAAGTTTTTAAAGAAAATGAATCTCCTATTCTATTCAAGATAAATCCTGGAGAATGCTTTAGATATTCAACTAAGGATAAAGTTCTTAAAATGCAGATTAGTGCACCTTTTTATGAGCCTCTTACTGTAAACCGAAGTTTAGAAAATGCCCCTAAAGAAGAAATGATCGAGATGAAGCCTGACGACTATAAAATGGCCGCATATTATTTCTCAATAAAAGATGTAAAAGGAGGTAATCCAGAGGAGCAATTCGCTCTTATTAAACAAAAGAGAAAACAATTAGAGAACCTGATCAGCAATAGCGCCGTAATTTATCAGGTCTATGACAATGACACTTATGGTATAGAAACTTTAGATAAGCAGAAATACATTACCCTCGTAACAACGCCTACCACATCACTTAAGAATCTAAGAGTGATTGAAATGAAAAAAGATGACAAAGGCAAAATAATATCTATTAAATTTAAAATTGCAAATACAGATGAAAAGAATAAATAATTTTTTAATTGCCCTATTGTTATTAGCTGCTTTTGTTTCCTGTAACAACAAGAAAAAGGAAGTGAGTGATTTGGATAAACTCAGAAACAGCACCAATACAAAAAGTTATCCTGCAGTTCAAATGGACAGTATGCAGGCCATTAACTCTATCACTAAGCAAAAAGTACAGGAGCTTTTAGACCTATCTACGCTATATTTATCCGGAAAAAGGAATACAGAAATTGACACTGTGATCTTTTCGCAAATGGAAAGTTACTTTCACAAGCCTGACAGTCTGACATTTAGAAAACTGTTTAAAGAATTAGACAGTCTAAAAGTAAAAACAGTGAAAGTAAATAACCTCCAGGTTCATAAAGACTATTATAAAAAAGACACTCTGGACTACGCAAAATTCAATGTTGAATATTTTGACGATAAGAATAGATCATTGGGAACATTTGAGAAAAATGCGCAGTATACACTTATTTCCAAACCTATTAAGTTTAAGAAAGAGTTTAAATTTTACTTTTTAAATTTTTACTCACCTCCAGCAAGGAAAGACAGTACCTCAGTGGGACTCACTAAATAATCTAAGGCGATATCATATTCCCAGATATCATCAATAATCTCATCGGGGCTGAAGTAATTCACTCCGATTTTTTTTGAATCTGAAGAAAGGTTTTCAAAAAAACCATCATAAAATCCTTTACCATATCCTACTCTATTCCCTTTATGGTCACAATATAACAAGGGAGTTATTACATAATTAAAACTTTGCTCTCCAGAATCCTGATTGGAAATAGGTTCTGATATTCCCCATGCACTCATTACAAATTCAGTGTCTGAAAAAATTTCTACTGAAATAAGCTCTTGTTCCACAACTTTCGGAACAAAAACACGAATACCATGGCTTAAAAAGTATTGAACAAAAATCCGGGTATTAATCTCCAAAAACCTTTCGATAGGAAGAAAAACATGAACCTTTTGTCCTGCTGAAGGTTTAAAATAAGTAACGAAATTTTTGAAAATCCTTTCAGATAAGAAGAAAACCTCATCATGAGACAAGGTTTTTCTTTTTTGCATATATTTTTTTCTAAGCTCTGCTTTCAGCATGATCAGATTATTTTTATTAAAATACTTTTTACAAGACAAGCTTGTTGCTTCGTAAGAAGAGTTAGATGCTTCTACCTATTTTATGCGTTGTCAGAAGTTTGCAAAATTCTATACAACTTATCAGATAAACGGACTCTAAAAGGAAGTTCAAAAGTGATTTGATCTCCTTTTTTTGCCGTTTCACAAGGGCCTCCATTTACAAAAATCTCAGTAATTGTAAGCTCTTGATCGCCAGTTGTTGGACCAGAAATCAATACTTTATCACCTACTGAAAGTTCTTTGTTTTCAATTAAAAACTGTGCAATTTTTGATTTCGTATAATAATGTTCTGCCTTTCCAAGCAATACCTTTTTGACAGTTATTTTTTTTCGGATATCTTTTGTTACAGCTTTTGCTAAAGGCTTAGTTGCTAAATCGCCTGAATTTTTAAATTTCAAAGCTTCAGATTTACCTTTTCTGAAAACTTTATTTCCAACCTGCAATCCCTTTCTTAACTTCACCTGTTCTTCTAAAGGTAAATGTATGGTTTCCAAACATTCCGTAGAACAGCAATTTTCCATCGTTGCTTTGCATTCATCACATTGAATAAACAATAAATGGCAGGCATCATTAGAACAATTCGTATGGTTATCACATGGCTTACCACACTGATGGCATTGTGAAATAATATCATCTGTAATTCGCTCTCCCAATCGATGATCAAACACAAAGTTTTTACCAATAAATTTACTTTCTATACCTTCTTCTTTTATCTGACGTGTATATTCAATAATTCCGCCTTCCAATTGGAAAACATTCTTAAAACCCTGGTGTTTAAAGTAAGCACTGGCTTTTTCGCAACGAATTCCCCCTGTACAATACATTAAAAGGTTTTTATCTTCTTTAAAATCTTGTAATTGTTCGTTGATAATTGGTAAACTTTCTCTGAAATTTTCTACATCAGGAGTAATAGCACCTTCAAAATGCCCTACTTCACTTTCGTAGTGATTTCTAAAATCAACTACAATTGTATTTGGATCTTCAAGTAAATTATTAAATTCCTTTGCTTTTAAATGAATCCCTTTATTGGTAACATCAAAAGAATCATCACTCAAACCGTCAGCGACAATTTTATGTCTAACTTTAATGGTCAATTTTAAAAAAGAATGATCGTCCTGCTCAACTGCTACATTTAAACGAATACCTTTCATAAATTCGTAAACTTCCAACGTATCGCGAAAAGCCTCAAATTGATCAGCAGGGATACTCATCTGAGCATTTATTCCTTCATGTGCAACATAAATACGGCCAAGAGCATCTAGTGCATTCCAGGCTATAAATAATTCGTCACGAAATTTTTTGGGATCTTCAATTTTGGCATACGCATAGAAAGACAATGTAAGACGTTCCTTACCAGCTTCATCAATAAGTTGAGCTCTTTCTTCTGCGCTTAAAGTGTTATACAGTTGCATGCTATAAACGGTTTAAGTAAGAAAAATATTTTTGCAAATATAATAATTTTTCAATTGAGTATATTGATCAGTCAAAATCACAATCTCGATGACATCGGAAAAATGATCTGCTGGATTCTTATTATTAATTACAGATATTTATTGATTTGAGACATTTTTATATTAATAATTAAACTTAACTTCATGACAATACTGCCATCTATATGTCATAATGTCTTTAATAATTTTTTAAGGTTCGTTAATTGGGATTTTAAGAATTATAGTATAATACATAAATTATTGCAATTGCTGTTAAATTTTAGTTAAAACTGAAACACATCATGATAATTGCATACCTATTTAGCATTAAATTTGTTTACCTTAAAACCTAAATTAATTAATAAAATAAAAGAAGATATACAATGAAGAGCACTTTAAAAAAACTATTACCATTTGCCGTAGTAGGAGTTATCTCAGGAGCTACTACCGTTGGCACAATACAATATTTTGGCCACGGAGCCAATAACGGCGACCAGTCTTATTTTACTTCTGCAGCCAATACTTCGTTCGTAGGAATGAATACCGGTACTACAGGGGATGATTTCGTAAAAGCAGCAAAGACAACAGTCCCGGCAGTAGTTACTATTAAAAATTACCAGAGCAGAACATCAAGCAGAGCTTCTGAACAGGATTTGTTTGACTTTTTCTTCGGAGATCCTTTTGGAGGAAGAGGTGGCGGACAGCAAAGACAGAAGCAACAGCAGCAAGCTCCTGATAATATGCCTTCAGGAATGGGTTCGGGGGTTATCATCTCACCAGACGGTTATATTATTTCTAATAACCACGTAGTAGCGGGTGCTAACAAACTGGAAGTTGTACTTAGCAATAAAAAGGCTTACATCGCTACACTAGTAGGTACTGACCCTAATACAGATATTTCCCTGTTAAAAATTGAAGAGAAAGGATTGCCATATCTGAATTTTGCCAATTCTGATAATATCGAAGTAGGACAATGGGTTCTTGCTGTTGGAAATCCACTTGGGTTGAACTCAACGGTTACAGCAGGTATTGTTTCAGCAAAAGGCAGAGGAATTGGTATTCTGGGATCTCAGGGGAAAGCAAGTAATCCTATTGAAAGCTTTATTCAAACCGATGCTGCTATTAATCCAGGAAACTCAGGAGGGGCATTGGTAAATGCAAATGGAGATCTTATCGGTATCAACTCTGCTATTCAGTCTACAACAGGATACTATCAAGGCTATGGATTTGCAATACCAGCTAACTTAGCAAGAAAAATTGTTGAAGACATTAAGAAGTTTGGAATTGTACAGAGAGGATTCTTAGGAGTTGCTTCTTTAGATCTTTCAGATGACCAACAGGTTGCCATGTATAATAAGCAGAAGAAAGCCAACATTAAAGTAGGCTCTGGTGTATATGTTACAGAGGTTACTGACAAGAGTGGTGCTGAAAATGCAGGAATTAAGAATGGTGATATTATCACAAAAATTGATGAAACAGCAATTACTGATTTTGCAGATCTTTCAATGGCTGTAGGAAGCAAGCGTCCTGGTGATAAAGTTCAGGTAACCTATACAAGAAACGGCAAAGAAAACGTGACAACTGTTACTTTAAAAGATCAGAATGGAGGAACTTCTGCCAGAACAAAGGCTGACCTAAGTGTTACAGAAAAAATCGGTGCTGAGTTCACTCCATTGAGTGATTCATTTAAAACCAGCTACGGATTAAATAGTGGTGTAATCGCTAAAAATGTGTCTGAAGGAAGTGAAATGGCTAAAATAGGTATTGTAGACAATTACATCATTATAGAAATAAATGGTAAGCCTGTCAATTCACAAGAAGATGTTGAAAAGGCTCTGAATAAATACCAAGGAAATGTCCAGGTGAAATTTGTAGACGAATATGGAAGAATGTATACCAAAGGTTTCAAAATGCCTTAACGGATATTACCTAAAAAATTCAATAAAAAAACGCTGCATCTGCAGCGTTTTTTTTATTTCGTTTTATTCATTTTATCAGCGATTCTTTTTTTCCTATTCCTTTCATAAATTATTTCTACAATTTTACCTCCGATCCATGAAAAAGGAAAAAAGGTTAGAAATATTGATATTTTATAGAATGTAGGATGATAAGGAAATACAATTACATCCAGCATGGCAATAAACAACATTATAAAGCCTATTAGAATAGCGTAAGCAACTTTCGCATACTTCACAATAATTGCTGTAGCCACTCCGCCTATTGTTGTTCCCAAGCCTGAAATAAATAATAAGAATCCAAAAAAAGCATCATCGTTTCTCATGCTGTAAAGGAATCTTTGCCAATGTTCAAAGGGAGCAAAAGCATCAAAAGTAATCCACTGCGGAAAAACTCTTATACCTAGAGTAATAATAAGGCCGGCTATAGTAAGCCCCACCAACACCGCAAATGTATTTCTTATAAAGCTCATTAATCCTGATGTGCAATCATCGAAATTTCAATATCAACATTCTTAGGCAGACAAGAAACCTGTACAGTTTCACGAGCCGGATAGCTTTCAGCATCCAGATATGATGCATAAATATCATTCATCACTGCAAAATCATCCATACTCTTAAGGAATATTGATGCCTTTACAACGTTTTTAAAAGTCATTCCAGCTTCCGTAAGGATAGCCTCAAGGTTTTTCATCACCTGATGTGTTTCTTTTTCAATTCCTTCTACCAATTTACCAGATGCCGGATCTACAGGAATCTGACCTGATATATATAAAACTCCGTTTGCAAAGTTTGCTTGCGAGTAAGGTCCGATTGCTGCAGGAGCATTAACTGTGTTTATTATTTTTTTCATTAGAATTTATTTTGGGTGCAAATATAAAATTTATTCTCAAAAGTCAATCTCATATTAGAAAGGTGCATTCGGTTGTGTAAAACTTCTGTCCTTATATTTAAGGGCGTCACTTAAAATATTAGCTTTTATCCCAATGAAAAAGTCATATACTTTGTACTGTCCAAAAGGTACCCAATTAAAATTGATTGTAAAACTTCGCTGATCTCTGGAGAAACCTATTCTCGTATATGCCAATTGTTTAGTGATCATATCATAGTGGGTACTCCCATTTATATTCCAGAATGGAGTAAGCTTAAGACTTCCATCCAATCCTACAGAAGCAATTTTATTACCAAAGCGGGATAAACTTCTGGAATACGCATAATTTGCATTAACATTTAAAGTCCATGCCTGATCAAAATGAGCGTAATGATCATCATCAAAATAATAATTTTCATTTCTTATTTCTCCTTTAGACTGATATTTCTTCGCGTAATCTGTTTTTTCTCCAAAGATCTCACTGCTTAAAGGATAGGATACCTGAATATTAAAGCCCTGTACACTAAAGCTTCCAAACTGTTCAGTTCTGATCCCTGTATCTGATCCCGGAGCAAAAAGAATTTTATATGGATCCAGTGACAAACTCGTATTCACGCTCAATTTATTTTCAAAAAACGAAGATTGTCCGTTAATTGTAAAGATAGACCATGGATGATCTTTAGCTGCAAAATTATAGCTTCCAGAAAGGTTTAGGGATTCAAATATCTTTATTTTTTTTACCCCTGTAGAGTCTTTCTTAGACTTCACCTTCATTTCGATATTATTCCCAATATTGAAACCTAAAGATCCCTGCATTCCGCTGGTAGGTGAACCGACAATTCCTTTATCAAAAATCGAATAAGGAGTTAAAGCTCCGTTTGCATCATAATAATTCTTATAATATCCAAAGCCTGCCGATCCAAAATCCGGTGAATAAGTAAATCCAATACTTGGAGTCATCATATGTCGTATTGCTTCAATTGCAGCGCCTTTTTTGAAATTAAGCATTCCATACAATGTGGTCTGTAAACTGGCAGTGGTTGAAAATGTGGAATATCCCGCAATTTTTTTATTGATTTGATCAACTACTTTATTGCTGTTATTACTCAAAGGATCATAATATCTTGTGAGTGTTTTTGTAGTTAATGCATTGTCTATTGTAGCTCCTAAACTGAATGTAAAATATTTGGCTACCGTTGTATTGGTTCCTAATGTTATATTATTTTTAAGACCTGTCTGAAGTTTATCCCACATCGCCTTTGTAAATAGCTCCCCTTCGTTGGTTGTCACAAAGTTTGTTAAATTCAAACCTGTATTTACGGTAATATTTTCTAAGAGACCTTGTCTTACACCTGTTTTTGATTTGAATAAATAAAACTGATTAATCGCTACGTTCATCTGGGGTAAGCGTAAATCCGCTAAACCTGTAGCAAAATTCTGGGAATATGATGCTGTTCCGGTAATAGTTGCCGGTAGCTTTAGAAACCTTTTAGTAAGCGATACCGTTGAATTTTGTTGAGTATTCAATACATTCTGATTGAATATATAATTATTGTTAATGGTATTATTATAAAATTTGTTGCTTACAATATCCACTGAGGCTGAGAATGTAAGAAATGGATTTGCCTTTGTGTCCTGTGTATGTCTCCATGCAATTCTATAGGTACTGCTTCTGGAATAATCATCCAATCCTTTAATTCCCCTTATGGTAGTTCCAATATCTGCCGCGAAATTTCCAGAATACCGGTATTTCTTGGTATAATTCATTTCAGGTCTTACATTCCAGCTTCCTTTTGTGTAGATATCTGCAAGTACCTTCATGTCAAAATGCTCACCTATCGGCTGATAGTATCCGATCCCGTTCAGGAAAAACCCTACATCCTGTCGTTCTCCAAAACTCGGTATTAAAATCCCTGCTGATCTTTTACTGGAAAAAGGTAAGATGGCAAAAGGCATAATAAGTGGAGTTGGCACCTGTTCTATATACATTTGTATAGGTCCCGTAATGATCTGTGATTTCTCTTTGGTTTTAATTAATTTAATATTAGAAGCCAATAAATGATAATCCGCTGCAGTATCTTTTTTCTTCAGGAAATATTCATCCGTAGTATATAGGGCATGCCTCATAGCAAAGACGGAATCATTATATTTTTTAGTTTTATTAGCAATAATTACCCCCTCACTTTCCTCAGTTCTTGCGTTATATGCAATAGCTTGCTTTGTTTTGTAGTTGTAATTGAACTGATCGGTCTCATATTTTTTCCCTGCCTGTGTTGTGATCACAGGTTCTATAAATTTCTTCCCCAAAGAATCCTGTTTACCTCGGGCATAAATTAGGTTCTTTTGTTCATCAATAGAGATATAATCTGCATCTATCTGCATATCCTGATATTTCACCTGGGCCTTTTGGTTCAGGTATATCATTTTTTTTGGGAAATCTCTACGGATATTATCCGCCTTTGTCATAAGAACATCATCTAATGACTCTTTCTTTGCAACAATGGTATCCTTTTTGGAAATAGTATCATTAATTACCGTATTTTTAGGCAATTTCTCAGGCGTTTTCTGTGCTAAAAAATTGTTAAAAATTAGGATAATTAAAATTTGTAATATATTTTTGAGGACGGTTTTGGCCAATTTTTCTTATATATAATTAAGGCTCAAAATTAGTATAATTTTTAAAACTGTAAGATGTACAAACAAAAATTTAAAATAATTTTATCATTTCTCCTCATACTATCGAGTAATTTCTTTTTTTCACAAAAAAAATTCACACTCGTTTTAGACGCTGGACATGGGGGAAGTGATTCTGGTGCGAAGAGAACTTATAGCGATATTGGACTTTTAGCAGAAAAAGATGTAACCCTTTCCGTTGTGTTAAAAGTAGGAAGGATGCTTGAAAAAAATAAAGACTTTAAAGTAATCTATACCCGTAAATTCGACGAATACCCTTCTCTTTCCGATAGAACCAATCTTGCCAACAGAAGCAAAGCTGATCTTTTTATTTCCGTCCATTGTAATTCTGCACAGAGATCTTCGGCGTATGGAACAGAAACCTATGTTCAGGGACCCGATCAAAATGACACCAATCTGGAAGTGGCAAAAAGAGAAAATGATGTGATTTTTCTGGATGAAAAAGATAGACAGACCTTTGGTTCTTATGATGCCGGTTCACCGGAATCTTTAATTGCACTAAAGCTTCAGCAGAGCAAATATCTTGAATCCAGTCTTCTATTTGGAGGTTTGGTAGAAGATAATTTTGTAAATAAAGATAAAAGGTTCTCAAGAGGTGTTTTCCAAAAAAACTTACACGTTCTTCGTATGAATGCAATGCCTTCCGTTCTTATTGAAACCGGATTTATCAATCATGCAGAAGAAAGTCATTATTTAGCATCTGACAAAGGACAGGATGAGATTGCAGAAAGTATCTATCAGGCTATTATCGATTATAAGAAAGCAATTGACAGAAAATCCGGTGGCTCTTCTGTTATGACTACTAAAAAGCCTGAGCCTGAAAAGCTTGTAGAGGTGGCTTTAAAAAATGACTTCAGAATCCTGCTGATGAGTTCACCTACCAAATATAACGATGGTGACCCTGCTTTAAAAGGGCTAAACTATATTCTTCCGATAAAAGACAACGGCCAATATAAATACTATTATGGGGTAACCAATATGGCATCTATAAAAGATATCAATCTTAAAACAGCCAGAGATGCTGGATTTAAAAATGCATTTGCCGTAGGATTTATGCCTAACCAAAAAATAAGCACCGGATATTACACCATCGAGTTGTATGTTGGTGACAAATTGAATGGCAATTCGTTTATTCTCCAAACCCTAAAAGATGTAGAAAGGAATAAAGAAAACGGAACTTTCTACTATACTTATGGAAAAGTATACACTTTGGAGGATGCTGTAAAACTTCAGAAAGACCTTGAATCAAAGGGAATTAAGAATACTATCATACAAAAGGTTTACAGATAGAACAAAAAATAATTTTGAAGTTAAGAAGTAAATTATTACTTTTGCAACCTCAAAATTTGGCCTATTCGTCTAGTGGTTAGGACTCAAGATTTTCATTCTTGCAACAGGGGTTCGATTCCCCTATAGGCTACCAAATTTGATATCATGCCGGATTTAAAAATTCAAGAAGCGACATTGCTTTTTAAGAAAATCCACTCTAACCCAAAAAGTTACGACTTGAAAGTTAATGAAGATGGGATAATAGGCAGAGATGAGAAAATAAGTTTCAGGCTTTACAGGTATGGAGAAAGGGTAGCCTTTGAAGTAACCATAGATGGACTAACCTTCACCAATACTACTGGAGAATGGAACAATGCAATGATAATGTTGGGAAATATTATCAAGAAAATAGATAAAGAACAAGAAAATTTTAAAATAGAACAAGCAATAGACAAACTGAGAAAATATCTATCTGAAGAAAATTGATTTTTTTTAAAAATAAATTTGGCAGATAAGAAAAAAGTTTTTACTTTTGCACTCACATTTGAACGATATGGCAAATCATAAATCAGCATTAAAGAGAATTAGACAAAACGAAGTTAGAAAAGTTCGTAACAGATACTACCACAAGACTGCAAGATCAGCGATGAAGGTATTGAGAAATGAAGAAGACAAAGCTTCTGCTGCAGAGCAATTGCCTAAAGTGATCTCTTTGTTGGATAAATTAGCTAAGAAAAATATTATCCACAAAAACAAAGCTGCTAACTTGAAAAGTAAATTAACTAAGCACGTTAATAAATTAGCGTAAACGGATAGTTGGCCCGTTCGTCTATCGGTTAGGACCTCAGATTTTCATTCTGGTAAGAGGGGTTCGACTCCCCTACGGGCTACAATAAGAGTTGTAAACTTATAAAAACAAAAACCTAACACACTAAGTCAAATTAGTGTAATCGTAGATGGCCCGTTCGTCTATCGGTTAGGACCTCAGATTTTCATTCTGGTAAGAGGGGTTCGACTCCCCTACGGGCTACGGAAGCTTAATAATCAGAGCTTATAAAAGCTGCAAACAGTGTTTGCAGCTTTTTGTTTTTTATCAACCAACCTGGTAAATGTTAATCCATTATAGTGAGTCCGGTCAAAATGGAACCAAAATTTTATAAATATACTTTTCTGGGAATGGCGAGCACTAAAATGGGAAACAGTGGTATCATCAATTCAATATTTCTCTTTAATTTTTATAATCATTTCTTTTCCATTTTCATTTTTGGGATTGAGCAAAACAGACCTCTTATAATGATCAAGAGCCCTTTTATTATCCCCTTTTAAAAAGTAAGCTTCTCCTAAACTATCATGAGCATTTGAAGAATTCGGATGGTCTTTAACATTTTGAGCAAATATTTCAATTGCCTGATCAATATGTCCGCCTTTTAATCTTTGATAGCCACTCTCATTCATAAAATCCTCACCAGGCTGTACGCTATATCCAAATTCTTTGGTCAATTTTTGAAAATGCATCTGTATATCCCGATAAGATCTGACCGAGGTGGTATCTTGTGGATTGATAAACCAATCTTTATAGATAAATCGTAATCCATCATACATACTTTTATATCCTACAGAAAAGTGATCCTCTTCCTTATAGGAATTGTATTGCCATTTAAATGATTTTGGTGCCAACCTTTTCAACTGACCCACGAGCGAGTCAACGGCCATCTTACCTCCAGGTTCCTCACCTAATGAAACCGGCATATATCCGGAAAGCTTTGGGTGCTCCTTAAGGAAACCGGAAAATCTTCCAAGAATTTCCATGTTACCGCCATAAATAGCAGGACTAATTACAATCTCCGACTGAAAAAGATCAGGTTCTTCTTCTTTGCAGTATACTGCGAATAACCCGCCCAGAGAATGCCCCGATAAAATGCGATAAGGTTCAGTTCTATAATTTTTATTAACATAGGGAATAAGTTCATCTTTTACAAATCTTAAAAAATATTTTCCACCACCACTACTTGCCAGGCTATTGTCTATCTTACCGTTAAAGATCAGAGAATGTATGGGCGTGAAGTCCTTTATGCGGTCGTTATTCACAACTCCTACTACAATTAACTGAGGAATTCGATATCTGTCAGATAAAAATCTTTCAAGTTCCGTCACATAAGCAAAGTTCTGATCAGGGTCTAATAAATATAAGACAGGATATTTTTCATTAGATCCTTCGTAGTTGGATGGTGTGTAGATCCACAACGTCCTTTGCTCATTTAAGATCTTTGAAGTTATCACTACCTTCTTTTGATTTCTTTTAGGAAGCTCATCATTCTGAGCCCCTGCATATGATGACAAATTAATGAAAAGCCCTATGAGGATAAATTTGACTAATAAAGTCCTATATAATAACCATTGTCTGTAGGTAGTGAAATCGATCATGCGATTAGTATTTCTGATAAATTTACTAAATTAGCTATAAACAACACAAATTCAATCAATTATCAATCAGAAAATTTAAAATCAGACCTTCTCAAAACTTTCTGTTAATTTCATTTAATAAATTTTATATTTATCTATTAAATTATTTTTCAAATAAAATCAAATAACCTGATAAATTATGGGACATGTTGATACAGAAGATAAAAATTCCGAACAAAAGGATCTATTATTTCTTCATTTTGAAAACTATATTAAGGTGAGCGATGAGCTGAGATCTGCTTTGTCTAAAAGCATACATTTTATTACTTTTAAAAAAGGAGATCTTGTACATGATGCCGATAAAGTATGTACTCAATCTTATTTTATTCAAAAAGGGCTCTTAAGAACTTATTTTCTAAAAGACGGAAAAGAAATCAGTGAGTATTTTCCTTCCGAAGGCGAATGGTGTAATTCTCCAAAGAGCTTATATAAAAGAGAAAAGGATATTTATTATATCGATGCTATTGAAGATACCCAAACTTTCTGCCTACACGTAAATGATCTTGTTTACCTGTTTGATCATTTCCCTGAAATGGAACGTTATGCAAGGCTTTCTATGGGAACAGTTGTCGGTCACCTGATGGAGCGTATAGCCTCACTCCGGTTTGCATCGGCAAAAGAAAAATACGATCATTTCATTCAGACTTACAAAGGCATCTATCACAGGATTCCCTTAGGAATGACCGCTTCTTATTTAGGAATAACCCAGGAAACATTAAGCAGAATAAGGGCTCAAAAATAACTTTTTGATATAGGTCAAAAGTTTATCAGTTATTAAATACCAATTTTGAAAAAAATATTACATGGAATTTAATAAAACAACCTGGGCATTTTTAATTTTATTGTTAAACTTCAGCCCGATTTCTATATTCTCACAGGATACTTTAAAAACAGCTAATGTAGAGGCAATTTTATATGTAGGAAATGATAAAAGCCAACCACTTATAGTTGGTCTTGGCGGATCAGAAGGAGGCAATGCATGGACAAAAGATTATTGGAAAAAAACACGACAAGAATTTATCGACAAAGGGTATGCTTTCTTGGCTATTGGATATTTTGGATGTAAAAATACACCATCCATATTAAACCAGATAGCCATTAACGATGTACATAATGCCATCATGGAGGCTTCTAAAAACAAAAAAATCAATAAAAACAAAATCGCAGTCATTGGAGGATCCAGAGGTGCGGATCTCGCATTACTATTAGGCAGCTATTATCAGGACATTTCTTGTGTCATTGGAATGTCATCCAGCAATGTTGTTTTTCCCGGCCATACCCAAGAGTTTACAACTTCCTGCTGGACGCTAAACGAGAAAGAGCTACCATTTGTTCCTGTAAATGAAGAAGCTGTTCCTTTTTTAATGAAGCATGATCTCAGGGGCACATTTGAAGCCATGCTAAAGGATACCATTGCAGAAGAAAAAGCCATTATAAAAGTAGAGAACATAAGAGGTTCGATTCTAATCTTATCCGGCACAAAAGATGAAATGATCCCTGCAGTACAAATGGGTAATAAAATGATTTCCAGACTTAAAAATAACAAATTCAGATATGCATATGAACATCAGATTTACGAAGGTTCTCATGCTGAACCCACGAAACATTTTGATAAAATATTCGCTTTTTTAGAAAAGAATTTTAAATAAAATCAAACCAGGCATTGACCCCACAACATTTATTATTCTTTTTACATTTATTTTTAGTTAAATAATTGCAGAAATATCTCAGATAATTTATACCTTTGCAGTCATCAGATGATAAGATGTATATGGCACAAATTCAAAGACGAACATTAGCTCAGGAAGTTGCAGAAAGGCTGACTGAAGGGATAATCAATAATGAATATGCTGTTGGTGAAAAACTTCCTATTGAGCCTGAGCTCATGAAAATTTATGGTGTTGGACGGTCAAGTATTCGGGAAGCCATAAAAATATTATCTATTAAGGGAGTATTAAATGTACAGCAGGGCGTTGGCACATTTGTAGTTTCCAAAAACATTCAGGAGTCTTTGGAAACCCAGATGGACAAAGCACAAATTGAAGATGTGTTTGAAGTAAGGTCTCTTCTGGAATCAAAAATTGCCGCAAGAGCAGCGATGTATCATACTGAAAAAGATTTAAAGACGATAAAATCCTATTTAGATCTCAGAGCCAAACTGGCTAAAGAAAATCAGGCTCTTGAATGTTATCAGGCGGATATTAATTTCCATGTAGCCATTGCAGAAGCTTGTGGCAATAGCCTTTTAAAAGAAATTTATAAAATAGCCAGTAAGCATGTGTTGAAAACGTATGAAAGCAGCCACAATAACAACACGGACTCTTTCATTGCTTCACAAAAAATACATACAGATCTTTATCTTTATATAGAAAAGAGAGACTCTGATCATGCTGCATTGACTGCACAGAAAATTGTTGAGAGACAATATTAAAATAATTAAACCCATAACAAAATTCATCAGATGACATGATGAATTAAAGATTTTATTTCATGGAAAATATAAAGACCCAAACAATTGACACTTCTAAAATTGTTTACCCCATTTTATTTATGATCAGTTTTTCTCATTTTTTGAATGACCTGATCCAATCTACTATTCCTTCATTATACCCCATTCTAAAAGGTGAATTTAAATTATCATTTGCTCAGATTGGTATTATTACTCTGGTATTTCAACTTACCGCATCTATTTTACAACCATTTGTAGGGATCTACACGGATAAGAAACCCAATCCAAGATCTCTTGCCATAGGAATGGCATTATCAATGGCTGGTTTATTACTTCTTGCAGCTGCACATCACTATTATGTCATCCTTATTGCTGTTGCATTTATCGGAATGGGATCTTCAGTATTTCATCCGGAAGCTTCACGGGTTGCCCAAATGGCTTCAGGAGGACAAAAGGGACTCGCACAGTCTATTTTTCAGGTGGGTGGTAATTCCGGAAGTGCCATAGGCCCATTATTAGTAGCCCTCATTGTACTTCCATTAGGACAAGGGTATGTCGGTTTATTTGCTATTGCTGCCTTTATTGGTATCATCCTTTTATGGAGAATTGGAAACTGGTATGCGGAAAGATTGTCCATTAAAAAACAGCTAAACATAAAGATTTAGTTGTTAACATAAATCTTTCCCGCAAAAAAGTAATGTTCTCGATCACGATCCTACTGGCTTTAGTATTTTCCAAATATATTTACTTAGCGTCCATGACGAATTATTTCACTTTCTTTCTGATTGATAAATTTCATATCTCCGTTAAAGACTCTCAGTTATATTTATTTATGTTTCTTGCTGCTGTTGCTGTAGGAACTATATTGGGTGGAAAATTGGGCGATAAATATGGCAGAAAGAAAATTATCTGGATTTCAATTTTGGGGGCTGCTCCATTTACTTTATGCCTTCCGTATCTTTCATTAGTATGGACCATAGTATTTGCTGTTCTAATAGGTTTGATCATTGCTTCAGCATTTTCTGCCATCTTAGTATATGCAACAGATCTTATGCCCGATAAAATTGGTCTGGTAGCCGGTTTATTTTTTGGTTTCATGTTTGGAATGGGCGGAATCGGATCCGCTGTTTTAGGTGCAGTGGCAGATGATACCAGTATTGCATATGTATTTAAAATTTGTGCCTTCTTACCACTTATGGGAGTAATAACAGCTTTTTTACCTAACATTAAAGGATCAAAAAAAAGTAATTAATATCATATTATTTATAAAGCATATTAAAACTCTTTACGACGTCGTAAAGAGTTTTGTTTTTCTATGAAACTAAAGACCTTTTCGCTTATTTTGATATTAGGATTAATTTATCAATCCATCCTATTAATTATAAAATTCATAACCTAATTTTTACACCATTTAAATAATAATTTCACGGTTATATCTAGTTTCCTGCTATTTAAAAAAATAAATTGAATACTAAATCACATAAAAATGAAATAAATGCAACAACATAATCTTTTTATATGTAACTTTATAGAAACTAAAAATTTAAATTTTTAACCATGAAAACAAATCTATTAGCAGGCCAAAGTATGACGAAAAAAGTAGTCTTGGCGTCTTTACTGTTCCTTATGGGCACTATGTCTTTTGCACAAATCGTTAAAACGTATCCAAGCAGCCAAACAAATCGGGCTTACGGTATTTGTGTCGCTTGTTTTGTACAAAATCCAGAAAATGCAGTAGGAAGTAATGAAAATGATTATTCTACTCTACTCGTTCCTGTGGGATTATTAGGAAGAACAGAACAGACCCTGATCTTCTCTGCCACGAATATAGCTGCAGATACCAATAAGCTTGTCATTGGTATTGGTACAGATCAATCCATTCTAACTGCCCAGTTAATAGGTGGAGTATCAGTAGAAACATTTCTTGGAGATGTTTCTAATAACGATTATATGAACATCCATGATGATGTTCTTAAGCTTGGCGGTACAGACGCAAGCAGAGGAGCTCTTGAGCTTACCATGAACAAGCCTTATGATCGTGTTAAGATAAGCCTTAACTCTGGTTTGCTTAACCTTAATGGTGGTTTCCGTATTTATTATGCATACCAATACAAGGATCCACATATCAGCTTAATGGCTAACATCCAGGATGGACAGATTACCCTTGATGGAAAAATTCCTTTCGAAGGATCTGAAGTTACATTAGTTAATTCATCAGGAAAAGAAGTTCACCGTTCTACACTGCAATCTAAAACATTTGAATCCAGACAACCGGAAGGGTTCTATATCTTAACACTTAAGACGAAAGAAGGAAAATTATATTCCCGTAAAATTATGATTAAGTAAAAGACATACACTTTAAAAAATCAACACCGGCAAGCTAAAGCTTGCCGGTGTTATTTATTTTACACCCAATCGAATTCCATTAAAATCAGTACGCTAAATAAATTGCAAATAAGCCTGACAACGTATTAAAAGGAATCTTCCTGAAAATAAAAACCTCTACCAATAGCGGTAGAGGTTAATATCAAATTAAAAAATCATTACAGAAATTAATTCTTAATAAATTTCTGTTGATATACAGCTTTATCAGTAACCACTTTTAGAATATACATTCCTTTAGTAAGTGTGCTTACATTGATCTGTCCATTATTGAACGGAGCATTGATCACTTTTCCTGAAATATCAAAAATAGTAGTGTTCATCACTTTATCCTGTGTTTTAATATTAAGGATGTCTGTAGCCGGATTAGGATAAATTCCTAATTCAAGTTTTTTAACTTCAGCGGTTCCTAATGTTGAAGTACTTGCATTTACTGTAAGGGATTTCTCAACTACTTTTCCATTAGAGTTAAAGCTTAATACAACGGTAGCCGTTCCCGTGCTGTGAGGTGTTAAAACCAGCTCATCATTTGTATTGATTACAGCAGTAACAATACCCTGATTGCTATTAGATTTTATGGATTTTACAATAGCCATCGATAAATTATCCGTATCTGAAACTACTGTTTTTAAATCGATTGTTGTAGTACTGTTCACTGTGGTCTGAGATGGGAATGTACTTTTCACAACCGGAGCATTATTATCCGGGAATACAGCCACTGAAGGGAACCAATAATAATCATTTAATGTTTTAGTATTTGTAAGAGCTCCTGTATTACTGAATGTATGTATCCAGTTTTTCTGATAATGCGCTCCAAAACCACTTTCTGTCGTATTTAGAATGAGCTCATCGGTTACTGGGTTAACACGCAATGCAGCACCATAAGGAATTTGCTTATACGTTCCGGCCTGTCCTGGAATTGCAGCAAAGTTTTCATTAAATGCTTTAGAGGTAACATCAAACTTCACAATCTTCGCTCCTGAAGAAAAAGCATTGATAGAATTGATCCAGTATAAAGCATTTTGCTGGGTACTGTATGTAAGTCTTCCTGCATACCACGCTCCCCAGTCACCGAAATACTTAGTCGTAGGAATTGCATATTCTAATGTCGCAAAAGTAGTAGGATTAATGCTCACTAATTTCTGTTCCTGAATACCCCATACACTTCCATCTTTCGCCTGCACAATTGAATAGAATGCACCAGCTATAGTCTGAACAACGGCATTGGTATTAGGATTAATAACCAGGATACCCCCATTTTGTGTTACAGCAAATACATATTGTGAAGTACGGATCATATTTCCGATCTGCCCTTTTCCACCAGTTCCGGGAACCAGGCTTCCAACCTGTAAATTATCAATATTAAATAAGAAAATCCCTGTAGTCGTTCCTATGTATCCTTTATGCTCATTAACTCCAAGGAATGATCTTCCATCACCGCCACCAATTGTGTTAAATCCAGCTATTTTCTGCATTGTGGTCGCATTCGCAATGACAAGTCTACCGCCCGGTGTATATTGAGTATCTCCTCCATCAGCAGCCTGTTTAGAAATAAAATAAAATTTATCCCCGTAAATGGTACCATATTGAGTAGTCGCTCCAAAAGACTGATTGTTATTTGCATTGCTGTACACTCGGTAGTTAATCTGTCCGTTATTATTAATAAAGTTTACAGAACCATTGGTATGCCCAAACCAATCTTCATTCACCATAAAATAACCATCTGTAAATGTTGTTGGTGAAGAATAAGCTGACACCGGAGTCAGAGTTGTTGAAATAGGCTGATCAACCATTCCCGGATAAAAATTCCAGAGATCCCAAGAACCATCTTCTAAAACACGGTTGCTGGCACCCAAACTTGAATATCCAAAGGCTGCATCTGCAGGATTTTTCACCCAGTAAGACCAATATCCGGTAGTCCATCCAGACTTCCAATGATCATTCGCTCCATCTATTGATGTATAGTCATCAAAATCATATGCCGTTGTATTAACAATCCCATTTAACGGATATAATGGATACGTAAGGTTTCCGCTCTTGTAAAGTCCAATAGTCCCTTGTCCATTCAGATCAAATCCAAGTCCTCCTATTGCACTTCCAAAAGTTGTTCCCTGGTATAGTAAAGAATAAAAACGATGATCTGTCTGAGCAATTGCTTTCAACATATCTTCTCCTGTAGCATTTCCATCCCATTTAAATCCCCAAACTAAAGCATCAGGATTCTTACCGTCGTTCCATTGTACTACAAAAGCAGCCTTTTTAGAACCTGTCCCTACCCAATACTGAATATCAGAAAAATCAGTGACGGTAGTGGTCGTTTTAAGCTCATTCTTTTGCTTTGAATTCTGCTTGATATCATTTCGGGGTACCCCTTGAACCGTTACCTGTGCATTGGTAAAAAATGCAAAAAATAACAGTAATGTTAAAAGATAGATCTTTTTCATTTTTAAATAAATTTATTGTTGAATTTTTATTTTATATACAAATCATAAGCACCGGCTACTTCAGTAGAAACCTCTCCCAGCCAACCAGCTTCCTGGTTAACAGCAGTATGTACTTTTACAAAATCAATCCCCGGAAGTTTTACATATTTTCCATTTTTGTCGACCGCCCAAGAAATATCTATATTGGAGGCTTCATCATTATTCGGAGCATTATCGGCATATCCGAAATCGTAAGACTTCCCTACCCAATAGGATCCGTTTCCGCTCTGATCGTAATAGTTATTCTGTATTTTTGTTCCTGAGAAACCATAAGAAGCATCGGAAATCCATAATGGATAAAAACTGTGATCATGAAATCCATTTTTTGTCTTAAAACCAGTATTTCCAAGATTATCCTGCCATTTAACGTATTCTATATCAGCCTGCCAGGGTTCATTTCCAGGAACAGGAGGCTTATTTTCATTAGGTTTGAAATAAGTAATACTGTAGTTTTTAACGGTTGTATTTTTAAAATATTCGCTTCCCGCAATTTCATACCATTCATTATCATCCGGTTTCCCATTTTTATTTCTGTCATAAGCGACCATAATAATTCCAGGCTCACAAGATCCTGAGCGAGGTTCATTAGCATTATTCCCCCAGAAAGCATTTCCAAGGATTTTGAAATCCCGACCATTCATATTTGGTATGGTATGATCAAAGCCTAAAACTACATATCCTCCAAAACCACCTAAACTAATCATCGAGGTATTAGAACCCACCAAAGATCCTTTGGCTTTTTGAAGCATACTGCTGGAAGTATCTCCAACCATATATTCAGGAATTTCGTTGGTAAATTGTCCTACAGCAGGACGGAAATCCAATACATTGGAAACATATTTACTGTAAGAACCGGGTTCCTTATTGACGATAATTGTTGATTGATACGTTTTTACCTTTCCGTTCTGATCTATTTTTAAAGTAAGAGGGTATGTTTTAATATAGGGACTGATAAAGTCCAGCTCTGAGCCCTCAGAAATAATAGAGTCTTTAATGCTCCATGTCATTTTTCCTGAAACATTCGCGGCAATATTCAGAACATTGAAACGGTTGATCGTATAAGATTCTTCTAAACCATTAAATGGTGAATCTTCATCTCTGTCACTTTTACATGCGGTCATTCCTACCAATAGAAATACCGCCAGTACAGTTTTTAAAATTTTAAAAATATTTCTGTCCATATCTTAGATTCAGTTTATTTGTATAAAAAGGTGAAGTGTGCCGGGATATTTCCACCCTCGGTTTTCCATTTAAAATGTCCACTTTTATTAAAGCAGTAGACAAATCCTGTAGACACATAATTCCGGGCGTCTGTAATGTAAATATCTTCTGTGATCGGATTTACAGCTATTCCGTAAGGTGCTTTAATACCATCTACGTATTCCTGGTCAATAATTTTATTGGAAATGATCTGCTCGGTTTTTACATCAATAATGCCAAATGATTTAGAATAAGAGTGGGTATTGTAATTAAACTCATTCCCGTAATAATACAATTTGTCATTAACGATGGTCATTTCGCTTACTGCCACATGAAAATCTTTTTTCAGCACTCCTGTTGCAGCATCCACTAAATATAAACTTGAAGGGATGTTATAATAATCCCCTCTGGAGCTCACATATAAATCGCCGTAATTGTCTTTTTTAAGACGGTGAAGATTAATTGCCACATCCAATTTCCTGGTTTCTGTAAATGAATTGAGATCAATCACCGAAACCGTTTTATCATAATTAGGAACCATATACCCTCCCGAGTTAGCGACAAAAAGCTGATTGCCTACAATCTCCATTTCTTCAGGCTGATATCCCACTGTTACCTGTCTCTGAATGGAAAGTGAAACCGTATCAATTTCTACAACCTTTCCTTTAGGAGCATTAGGATTGATATCAACAGGTCCGGCATAACTGCTTGCATACGCTTTTCCATCTTTAAATTTGATATATCTGCAATTCTGTAACTGAATTGTTTTAATACGCTTTGCTGTTTTAGCATCTAATACCTCAATTTTATTGGAAACATTTACAATCACATAGAGTTTACTTCCATAGATCTGGATATCATTTCCAACATCACCCAACTCCTTTACGACATTGGGATTGATTTCACCATAAATATTACGTCGGTACACTCCTGTTGTATAATCAAAAAAGTCCAGCGTACATTTATTACTTCCCATATTTCCCTCATTAAGAATATAAAACCCTTTAATAGCCGTATTTTCTGGCTGTGCCAGACCTTCCTCTTTTTGCTCACGGGGAATATATTCATCTGTTCTGCAAGAAAAGAAGAAAAGAAGCAGACCGATCAGGAGGCAAAAGTTTAATTTTCTCATAATGTAAAACTTACAATTAGTTTAAAAGTTCTTCCAGGCATAGGGTAATTCAGTACCACATCATAGTATTGATTGAAAATATTGTTGACCTCCAGGCTCGCTTTAATTTGATGTGTCTGCCAGTTGAATTTTTTTTGCACCGATAGATCGTGAGTATACCAAGGCTGAACATAATTGTATTGAATATTGTTTTGCTGGCCGTCATATCGTTCCCCTACATAAACAAAACTATAATTGAAACTCCAGTCTTTGTAATCTGCCATTGTCGTAAAGTTTCCACTATGCCATGGAGTATATGGAATCTGATCCCCGAAATAGCTTTCGCTTCGATCAGAAAAATCCCGTGCCCGCTGAAAGGTATAGTTCACCTGAGGTCTTATGGTTACATTTCCAAAATTCAGATCAGCCTGTACGTGAACATCAGTTCCCAGGATCTCTACATTTCCGAGATTCAGCATTGTCCATCGGAATAAGTTTCCTGTGGGAGCTGCAATAATTTTATCATCCACCTTATTGAAGTAGCCATCTACTGTAGCATAAATACCCTTTAAAATCTGATGATGATAGGATTTCCCATAGGTAAAACCTACGTTATACTGATTTGTAAATTCAGGTTTTAGAAAAGCATTTCCAATTACCGTATAATACAGATCATTGAAAGTAGGCATCCTGAAAATTCTCTTGTAAAAAGCTCTTATGGTTATCTCCTTAGAATTAAAAGGCTGATAGGACAGAAATGCCGCTGGTGTCCATTCTGTTTTATCCGGAGATTTAGAATTTTTCTCAACTTCTTCACTTACAAAAGTACCCAGAACACTTCCTAAAAATTTGAACCGCCGCCACTGGTAAGTCGTCGCAAAAGCCATTAATGTAGTATAACGGGTAGGGTAGGAAAAATTAAACAAATTGGCATCCAGATTATTATACTGAAAATCTACACTCGCACTTATATCCCAGTTGGATGTTATAGAATACATATTGGATGAAGAAACATATACTTCACGCTGGATATAACTGTTGCGAACAGGAAAAGCCGCTTCTGTAGAAACTGTATCTGCATAAAAAGTATAATCGTAAGCAAATTTTGCTCTAAGCTGTGTTTCAAATTTCGGAAATAGTTTTTTCCTTAAACTGGCTTGAACAAAGTAGCTTTCATCCCGCAATCTTTGTCCCCGTGCACCAAAACGATTATTAACAATCGCTGCCGGAATTCCACGATCAGACAGATAACCATATCCTCTCACACTCCAGTTTCCATCTTTTAAATCCCCATGAAGACTTGTTTCAAACCTTTTTGATTTAATATCAGAATCAAATCTTTTGGCAATTGTATCATTGGCAATTTCTCCATCAGGATATTTCTTTCTATATCTAAATTTATAAACTCCGTCACTTTGTATAAATTCAGAGCTGAAGCTTGCCGATATTTTCTCAGATATTTTTTGTTCTAACCGAAATGAAGGATTAAATAAATCAATGGAACTGTTTTTAAATCTTACGACAAGATTGGTTTTTTTATTTCCTTTAAAAGTTGGGATTTTTGGCTGCAGATAAATGGAACCCGAAGAACCAAAATCTTTTGCAGGCTGAAAAATTTCACTTTTCTGCCCGTTATAAAGAGAGATTTCTTCAAGATCATCAAGAGAAAACCGCCCTAAATCCACAATCCCATTTTGAGCATTTCCCAACTGGATACCATCATAGAAAACACCAACATGCTGGCTTCCCATGCTACGGATATTGATGGTTTTCAGACCTCCGATCCCGCCATAGTCCTTAATTTGAATCCCCGCAAAATACCGGAGAGCATCTGCTACGGAATGGCTGTTAAGTCTCTCTAATTGTTCTCCCGATATTACCTGTGCCGGAAGGATCTCTTTAAAGGTCTTTTTCTGAATATGTACAGGAACAATGACCTGTTCTTTAATAGTATCCCTCGACTGAGAAAAGAAAAGCTGAGCGAATAGCACAAGAATTGTGATAATCGTTTTATTCGTTTTATAAAAAGTAAATTTTGGTTCCATTAGCTCATTGAGAATAATTTTAATGCTAATGGATATAAGAAAGCAGCAACGATATTGTACAGCTATAACTGCACAGAATCATTGTTGTCCTAAGCTTTATTCCACGAAAGCATCAAACTTTAATCTTTCCGGCAGGTCTTCTGACTTACTCTATTTTTGAAATCCTTCCCATTAAAAAAACAGTGGATATATGCTTCAAAAACTTTTGTAGAGCTTACAGCAGCGGGTCTGTTCCGGATTTACACCGGATTCCCTTTTAAGAGCTTTTTATGGCTCACCAGAATCCGGCAAAGATAGAAAATTCTGCTTAGAAACAATACGGAATCTAACAAAATGACAATCAACCACATATAAGCTAACGTTCCGTTACTATTGCAACGGAATGTTGTGTGTGATTCTGAACACAGACTGTAAGTCGGCGAACGGAGTTTGGAAGTGGGGTGAAGAATCCCGATTAAGATTTACTTTATTCATTCATTAGATTGTGATTATAGAGATTGCTCCTTTGTCGGAATGACATTCCGGAGAGAATACAGAAGCTTAAAAAAAAATCCTCTAAAGCATAACGCTCTAGAGGATTCGCTAAAAAAAATACATGATTATGAATATTGTACTATTCCTAATCACTCACAAAAATGAACAAAAATTATTTCCAAAAATTCCATACTTTGCCATCAAACATGGCAAAAGTCTTACTTCTTACGTCATAGCATATCGTTCCCGGATATGGACTTGGCATTGCCTCTACATTAGAGACATGGGGAAGGATCAATGCTTTAGTATCGGATTCCAGAACCAACGCTCCTCCTGTAGCAGCAGAAGTCGCGGCGCCTATGATCACACTGTTTACAGAGGCTGCCTGTGGGGTGGATGTGTTAAAAGTAACCGAAGCAGTATCGCCGGGATCACTGAAGTTTACCACTCCCGAACTGGTAACACCCTGTATCATCTTGTTATACATTCGTATCGTTCCCACAGAAGGAGTGGAGTTTGCCTCTGTTAATACCGGAAGGATGATCCCTTTGTTTATTCCTGTAGGAAAATCCAGGATACCGCTCCCTCTTATCGTTTCCGTTTCTACACCCATCTGAGCTCCGGCAATACCTGCTATACACAATGCCACTATAGATAAGGTTTTCTTTATATTGCTTATGCTGTTTATATTTTTCATTATTCTGCTTTTTTGTTGATTGATCTTTCCGCAGACCGATTAGTCATTACACGATTTTTCAATACATTTCCATGAGGTTCCGTTGTATAAACTGAAACAGTTTTTAGAGGTATCATAGATCAGCATTCCTGCTACAGGCTCGGTGATCTTACCGGGAACTGTTCTAGTAATTACCAGCCCGTTGAAGCCTGACTCCAGTGCGATAAAACCATTAGGAATCTTAGCCGGCCAATCCTTCTGCAAAGAACTGTACCCTGACATACCCATCTTTGTAAAAGCGGTAGGAGTCGCCGTAGAAGCCGGCTTCGTACAGGTAGTTATCACACATTCCCCTGTAATAGTAAATGTGCTTGGAGGTGAATCACAGCTATTTACCGTATCTCTATAACTAACCGTATACACTCCCGCCTTGCTTACGCTGGTAGGGTTGGCTACTTCAGCTCCCGTACTGTCCCGCCACATCGGGACCAGATTATGGGGATTAGGATTTAAAGGCACCACAAAGCTGTTCAGATTAATAGATCCGCTTCCACAAGGAACAGAAGTACGGGTAAGAACCGGGGCTACTTCGGCATGACAATTAAAGATCACTTTACTGATACTGTTATAAGTACCTGAATCTTTACCGAAATTAAGAGATATTCCCATTGCATTATCGGTAGTAGCACTAGGGTTAATCGCATTTTTAAAAGTTAGATCATCCCCTATACCATTATTCATCTTATGTTGGAAATCCGAATAATATCCACTCCATGGGGTTCCTGAAACATATTGGAAAGCCTCATAAGAACCTTTCTTTTGTACACCCACCGTATAATAGGGTGCCTGGCCGGTTACAAATCCCGGACCAAAATCCCCTCCATCCAGAGCGGTATCCAAGCCGTGTGCCACTTTTACCAGCTCTGTGTTACCAGCAGGGATCTCTACTTCATAATCTACCGTCATAAATGTTTCAGGACTTCTGTAATAATAATATACATTCAGAAAATAATCCAGACCATTTTTAGTGGCCTTGAGACGTATCTTATTACGCTCAATACCATTGGTATCCGGACCCGTATCGCTCTGGCACGTATTTGAAACAATTGTAAGGCGACCTCCGTCTGTAAACCCAAAAGAGGCTTTCAATGTACCGGTCGTATATTGAGTCCCCCCGATTCCCAGCACAAGACCATGCGCCGTATAAAGAGCAGGCGCTGAATAGGGCTTAGAAGTTCCGTAAAATAATCTGTCATCAGGCCCAAATATCTGTCCCGTTCCATTTTTTACGACCTGGATATTCCCGGCACCAGTCATAATAATACGAAGCCCGTCTGTCTCTTTTGTTCCGCCACTATTATTAAGCGTAGTTCGTCCCATACATAATGTAGTGCAACTATTACCATCCCGTGTAAAAGTATACACCTGGTTTGTGGCCGGTCTATTGAGATCTGAAGATTGAACCGATGAGGCCGTAGGAGATGATGAAGCATTATCCAGCCATCTCTTATTGTTATTATGAGTGCCATAGAAAAGACCTATAGTCACTTTTGGGGAGGTACTTGATGCTAATTCCTGTTTATAAATATATTGTATCACATTCGTTCCTTCATACAGCTTTACCTGAAAAGAAATATTTCTATTGGGAACACTAGAACCATACCGCTTCCAGTTTCTCCATTCCATGGTAAAAATCCTGTTGGGAGCGGTACCGGAAGTAGCATAGCTCGCTGTGCCCTGACGACCATCCAAATCAGCCCAAAAGGGAGCTAAAAATTTTCTGGAGGATGGCGGCTCAATACTATTACTAAAACCTGGGTTTCCACCTTCAAATGATAATGTTCCATGAGAACTGGCATATACCTGGGTATAATCCTGACAGCCAAATTTAAAGCTAAAACCGATAGGCAATGCTCCGCTATATCCGCTATCAACCTGGATACTGCTTACCCCTGTTCCTCCTGTAAGATAGGTGAAGTTTCCTGATGATGCAGAAAAGGCATAGGGAGTAGTAGTAATTAGAACCGAACTTTGTGATTCTATCTGGGCTTTAAACCCAGCCGGAAATATCAGGAGTAAGAGGGTCAGTATTGCAACGAAGCAACTGACCTTCTTCTGAAGATTTTCTTTCATTTTGTTTGTGTTTTAAGTCCGCAAAACTAGATGTTTATATGATCATCAGAAAACATTTAATCAGCTATTAATATGCTATACATAACTGATTTGCAGTACATTATACTGATATATTAAAAATAATTGATATAGTACCAGAGAAAATATTTTAGATTTTTTTCAATAGAACAGTACGAATTAGAATCATTCAGACTACCTGGTAAAATTTGTTCGTAGAAATACACTGCCTGGAGAAATCTGACAAGTTTGCTTTTCAGGTAAAAAAGCAGATTTAAAACCGCAAAGAAAGATACCTTACCATTTCCTTAACCTCAAAGTTTTTTTAAACATTTAATCTATTTTAAGTGCTGGAATACTGCATAAGAAGAACACAGAAGTTTTTTAAAAAAATCTCTGATTCTATAAACTTCAATAGCGAAACATCTTTTTGCTAAATTAAACCCGATCACATGATCCTCAGGAAGTCTATTTTTTCTACATAAGTTAAATTTTTTTTTTGCACATTTGTAAAAATATCTGAGATGCAAAAAGAAAAATTACGTGCCCTAAGAAAGAAAAGAGGCCATACCCAACAGGAGATCGCTGATCTGCTTGCAACAGATGTATCCAACTACAGCAGAAAGGAAAGCGGCAATGTTAAGATCATAAGAGCCGAATGGGAGAAAATAGCCGGCTTTCTGGATGTTCCACTTGAAGACATCTACGAAGAGGATGAAGCGATGATCGTTATCGAAAACCAGGTATTCAATGATAGCCCAGCTTCTTCCATCGTTAATGGAAATAATTCTGGCGGAAATATTACAAACTTCACCAATGATCTAAGCATAGAGATCATTAAAAATCTACAGGACTACATCAGCCTGCTAAAAGAAGAAATGATCAGCCTAAAAAAGAAAAACGAACCGGGGCAATAAGGCTTCCGTGTTAACCGACATACTGAAAAAGCATTCTGTAACAGGATGCTTTTTTTTAACCACAAAAGGAACAAAAGTTTTTAAACACTTTCGTTTTTTAAGTTAATATCCTCTATAATAAGTACACATAAGTTTTAATTTCTGTAAAGACCTTAGTACGATCGTATTTAAATAAAATATTTGTTTTCAAAGTAGAAACTTCTCGATACGATTTCTTCAAAATCTACTCGAAGTGACGTAGAATATGTCGGGTTGATTTAAAGAGAGATATTCGATTTACCGTCAGCTCGATTGTATAATAGTTTATTTAAACACTTTTCTCTTTATAGTAAATTTACTTGTTGATCACTTTGCTAATCTAAAGGAGTGTTTTTCGTAATACGGATGTAATCCTGCGAACGTAGTTCAGAAGAAAAATGTATCGAGAACATTCTTGTAATAAAACCACAAAAGTTTTTTAAACATTTAATTTATTTTAAGTGCTAAAATGCTCCGTAAAAAGAACAAAAAAAATCTTTGATTTTTCTCCTGGAACAAGCTTCATAGCGAAACCATTCTTTGCTAACTTAAATTATATAATATCGTTATAAATCTTTGCGTGAAAAAATCTGCTTTAATCCGCTTGATCTGCGGGAGTAAAAAAATAACTACTGTTGTTGATTAGCTCTAAGCTCTCTTAATCTCAGTCTTATCAAGTTAAATATTACTCCTGTCATTCAGAACGGAGTGAAGAATCTATAAAGATCCCCCGGATGACATTTTATAAAAAATGGCGGCTTCGAATACCTCAGCCACCATCATTTAAATATCATTACGATCTATATCATCATCAAATTCCAAAGTTGATAAAGACACTGAATCTCGATTTGGCTTCAATATTTCCACCGGCAAGATTCGTATAAGCGGGAAGCATCACCTCACTTCCCAGACTCCACTTGCTATAGGAAAGTTCGAAACCCAGTTTTCCGTATAATGCACTTCCGGCAGTATCCGGTAAGGCTTCATCAAACTGCTTATTCCGGTCATAAACTTCACCCTGCAGCCCAACTTTCCCTGAAAAGATCACCTTTTTATCCGCATGGATCTGATAGAATCCTGTTGCTGCATAATTCCACTGGTTACCAAACTGATAATATTTCCTGTTTTCAGTTTTAACGGTATAATCTGTATTAACAATCAGGGCTACTTTATTTTTTTGATATTTATAATTCAGAACCATCTGATAATCCCAGCTTCCTGTTCCCAGCTGAAAACTTGGATTAACTCCCGTAATACCCTTTTCATCAAATTTCCCCAGCGGAACTTTTACTCCCAATCCACCGTTTAACTGGTGTGAGGAATCTTTAGAACTGATCAGCTGATAGATCCCCATAAGATTAAGATCACCGAGTCCATTGATTTTAATATCACCCTGCATGGTCTTTTTTTCATGGAATTGAAAAGGAAGACTTCCATAAACACTTAATTTCTTTGTAATGGGAACTTTTCCCCACAACTGAATGGTATTGAAATACTGATCCTGCGTCAGATCTTTTACAAAAAGGTTCTCTTTTGCTTTATAATGCTGAGCAAAATATTTTATCCCGATAAACTGTGGATTCAGTAAAGACTCAAAGCCTGATGAACCATTACCGGCAGCACAACCACAGGCATCACAATCATCATCCAAAAATACCATTGAACTAAAACTATTTTCGGGAATATAAAGGCTGTCTTTAACTGGCTTAGCCTGAGCTATTGGAAACATCAACAGACTAAATAGTGTTATAATTATGTTTTTCATGTTGAATTAAAATTTATTCCGAAAATTTTGGGTTGGTTATAAAATTCTTGTCAGATAATGTTTTCAGGAAAGCAATGATGGATTGTTTTTCTGTACTGTTTATCGCAATTCCAATATGCCCGTTTTGTTTTAACTGCGGATCAAGATTAGGATTATCCTCTACATTTTCCGAATAAAAATTGAGAACGGCATCCAACGTATAGAACCGCCCATCATGCATATACGGCGCTGTATATTCTACATTCCTCAGACCAGGCACCCGAAATTTCATCCAGTCCATTTGATCTAAAGTCACGCGGTAGCGGCCGGCATCTTTAAACTGAGTATTATAGTACATTCCGGTATTCCGGAAACTTTCATCTGTAAACAGTTCTCCGCTGTGACAGGAAGCACATTTCTGCTGAAATAAAGCCATTCCTTGTGATTCAGCAGATGTCAGCGTTTCTTTTCCCTGTTTATAGCGATCATACTTTGAATCTGCAGAAATCATGGTGACCATAAACTGAGATAAAGCTTTCAAAATCCTTTCCCCGGTAATATTTTCATCACCATAAGCTGCTTTAAAGAGCTTTTTGTACTTGTCATCTAAATTTAATTTAGAAATTACTTCCGGCATAGAGCTATCCATCTCATTAGCATCCGTAATTGGAATAATTGGCTGCTCATTAAGGTTATGGATCACTCCGTCCCACATGTATCTTTTTAAAAATGCCATATTTTGAATAGGCGGCGCATTTCGTATTCCTATCCTGTCATCCACTCCATGGCTTACATTATGCCCGTGGTGGGTAAAAGCATTTTCCTGAATATGGCAAAAACCACATGAAATCGTATTATTACGTGAAAGCCTCCCTTCATAGAATAATTTCCGTCCCAGCTCCACTCCATTTCTGGTAACAGGATTTCCAGCCTGATCGAAACTCATTTCAGGAAAATAAGCAGGAAACTGAAGAGCATAAGCTTCATCTTTTTCTAAAGGCTCAATCACCTCATCTGAACATGATACGATATTAAAAAAGCCAATACCTATTAACACCACTTTTAATAAACCCCTAATCTTCATCATTGTGGACATGATTTACAGAAAACATCTTCGTTAGATTATTGGTTACGCTTACCAAATGTGGGCTTGATCCCATCATCATGTCATTGGCAGTAGTTAATGTAAGTGGTGTATTTCCACTTAAATACTGATTAAGATCCGCAAGAATATGAATAGACGGTCTTATTTTATTGGTAACTCTTGCTGTGGTAGGAAGATCTAAAGTAATTTCCCTGTATAAATCCGGTGTATTATTAGCCGTCACATTCCCCATATTTCCGGTGTGATTCATAAATTCTTTATCCGCTGCATTACTTCCATATTTACCTTCCAGTTTTACAAAAACATATCCTGCAGCCCAGGACCATGACATTCCTTTCGCCTTTGCTCTATTCCAGAATTCTGCCTGCCCATCCATTCCAAGTAAATAAGCATTCTGACTAATTCCCAATCCGAATTTCACTTTTTTGTAGTTATTTTTCGGAACCCCGGTAAGATTTACATAGACAATTCCAGCCACTGCATCCGCCTGGTCAATGATAAAAGCTCCTTTATCGGGATTATTTTCATTGTATTTAAATTCTTTTCCGTTCTCATCTATTAAACTGATATTGCTTACAACATATTTTAAAGTTGAAAACTGATGTTTTTGTCCACTCGAAGAAGTTTGTGTAGTCTGATTGAGAACAATTCCACCCAGGTTATTAAAACCGTTTTCAAATTTGATCTGAAGATTTCCTGGTGTTGTATCCTGTGGATGATCATCATCGTCATTGCTTTGACATGAAGAAACTGCAAATAGGGTAAAGGCAATAAAGAATAATGATAAAAATTTATAAATTTTCATTGTTGATTTTTTTAAGTTGTATTTATTTAAATAGAATATAATTTGAATGTTAAAAAACATTCATTTTTTTGACCACAAAAGCCACAGCAGCTCCAGATACTTTAGCATCTTAAAGGGAAGGTCTTATGATTAACCCGGGTTAAGGATGATTGAGTAACAGTGACATCTTACGAAAAGATCCCGATACATTTCTCTTCTGAACTACGTTCGCAGGATCACCTCCTGTATTTCGAAAAACATTCGGTCTTACGTTAGTTACTTTTGTCCTGAACTCAGATTAAAATTTGTGGTTAAAAATATATAGACAACTTAAAAAACCGGCGGCCGGAAAATTAGTTTTAGAAAAAGAAAAGAATAATTCTTTTGATAGATAAAATTGAAATTGATCTGATATATTTGATCTGTGTTTTTTATTTCTGTAATTTCCGGAAGGATATAAATATCGAGAATCTTTTGTCCGGAAGTTTTTCCCTTAGATAAAGGCGTTGATTCTGTATCATTCGTTTTAGCAAGTTCTTTGCTTAAATAACATATACCATTACAGTTAAGTTCTGGTTTATCTTTATTGACACAGAGTGTTTCAACGATATAATCATAATTTACAGCATATTCCATGATGGGGATCAGAGGCCTGAACACCATATAAAAAGTAAGGAATATGCTGCAAATATAGTTCATGAATTATTTCTTGCTTATCGCATTTTCATATCTCGTACTTACTTCTTTCCAGTTCAGCACGTTCCAGATAGCAGCCAGGTAATCAGCTCTTTTATTCTGGTATTTTAAGTAATAAGCATGTTCCCAAACATCAATCCCTAAAACAGGAGTTCCTTTTTCCTCGACAACATCCATTAAAGGATTGTCCTGGTTAGGCGTTGAAGAAACGAATAGTTTCCCATTTTTATCAACAGAAAGCCAAGCCCATCCGGAGCCGAAACGCTCAGCACCTGCTTTACCTATTTTCTCTTTAAAAGCATCAAGACTGCCAAAAGTCTCAGTAATTGCTTTTAATAATTTAGCCGATGGCTGGGTGTTTTTCACAGGCGTTAACATCGTCCAGAAAAGCTCATGGTTAAAATGTCCGCCGGCATTATTTCTGATAGCAGGACTCAGTGTCGAAACCTTAGAAAGAATTTGAAACAAAGTTTCTTTCTCCTGCGGAGTTCCGGCAATAGCCTTGTTCAGATTACTCACATAACCAGCAGCATGTTTTGTATAATGAATTTCCATTGTCTGTGCATCAATTGACCCTTCTAATGCATTGTAAGCGTAAGATAGTGGTGTTTGCTTAAACTGAGCAAAAGCAAATTGCGCCGCGAAAACTGCACTTAATGCAGCTATTTTCATAACCTTCATAATGTTTTGTATTTATGGTTTAACCTATTAGTGTAATAACTTTTTAATATCTTCAATCAGCTTTTCCCTGTCAGGATGGTATTTCCCTGTAAGCTGCGTTTCTTTTCCCTCAGGATCTTTGTAGTTTAGTCCGGAGTAGTAAAGAACAGGCATATTGTCTTTGTTATACCGGCATCGGATATTTCCTTCCTGATCGACAAGAGCAATCATCCCACTGTGGTTAAGACTTTCCCCTTCATCTTCTTTATCCCCTACATAGATATTGAATTTATCGGCAAGACTTCCAATATAGGTTCTGTCTCCCGTTAAAAAGTGCCAGTCTGGAGATTTTACTCCCAGTCTATCAGCATGTTGTTTTAAAGCTTCCGGAGTATCATTCTCCGGATCTATGCTAATAGAAATAATGCCAAATTCAGGACTGTTGATCTGTTCTTCAATAGCCTTCATATTGCTATTCATCACGGGACAAATAGTTGGACATTTACTAAAGAAAAACTCCACGAGATATACTTTTCCGAGCATATCTTTATGGGTGATCTTTTTATTATTCTGGTCGGTAAGTTCAAAATCAGGAACCTTCATTACGGTATAAAGATTCTTTTTAAAATAGCTCATTCCAAAACCTACACCCAGGAAGATCAATGCAATGATGGCAATAGGAATTACAATCTTGCTTTTCGCACTTTTGGCTGTTGTTTTATTTCTGGACATATTTTTCAGGATTTTTATTGAACTCGTTTTTACAGGAAGCACTGCAAAAACCATACACCTTATTTTTATAGGTTGCTGTAAACTTTAAATAATCAGCGGTCTTCATATGACAGACAGGATCTTCGGCATTCACAACTTTTACATTCTTAAGATTCTCTTTAGGAGTATCCATGCTTTTACTATGCTTAACCTTAGGAGCTTCCTGGGCACAGGACAGCAGTGATATAGACAGCAGGGCTGTCAAAATGAGTTTATGTTTCATCAGATAGAAATGAAATTAATAATGGTAATACATGAAATAAATCGTAGTGACAGATTGAAAAATACCTCTGGAAATGTTATAAATCAATTCTGATCAGGTATTTTTAAAAAAGCACTAAAAGTTTAGTTTAATGAAACTATGATAAAGGGGGATGAAAAACCTTAGCGAAATATTCTGTAGTATGAGAATTCAGATAGCCTGAATTAGCTGTCTTTTGTAAGATATCAAATCCTTTTTCTCTGGAAAAATAAAGAATTTCATTGGAAAGGAATACATCCAATACAGAGATTTTTATCGTTTGCGGTCCGGATTGTTTTTCAGTTTTAGCCAATTCTTTCTCAACATAACATTTCCCTTTACAGGTAGATTCGGGCTTTGCTCTGTTTTCACAAAGATTCTTAACAATATAATCGTAGTTCACCGCATAGTTGATCAATGGCAAAACAGGACGGATTGCAATGGTAAAAATAATGAATATGGAGATGAAAAACTTCAACAATTAATTCTATACCACAAATATACTATTCAAAATGATCTTATGCCTAATTTATGATGAAAGTCATTGATATTTTTTTTAAAAAAAAGCTCTACTGATCGTCAGTAGAGCTTCATCTGTTTTCGTTAAATGCTAAGGCACAATTTATTTTAATCAACAATGTTTTAAGGCGCAAAGATTTTATCGTCGATATTGCACCCTTATTAAAAGACCTTGTTCTACGTATTACTAAAGTTTTGAGATTGACAAGGTATAGGATGCTGCCCCATAATTAGAAGCTAAACCAACAGCACTATATGAACTACCCAGCTGCAACGTTCTATAATATGTAAGCCTTATTAAATCACCAGCATTTAAACTTTTTATAACTGTAGGCGCGATAAATGGATAGTTTCTATTGGTGGTGGTTGAGACTCTTGTAAAAATAGGTCTTCCTCCAGCAACCGCAGTCCAATTGGCTCCATTATCCGTACTGACATCTATATTCATAGCAAGATACATGAAACCATCACCATCATTGTTAACAGTGAGATTAAAAGTTGTAGATGCAGAAAGCGAATACACTCCTGTTTGAGTAATTCTTACATTACCTGAGCTAGGAACCGTTGTGCCCAAAGTATTTAATACCGCGTGAGAAGCAACTACAGGAACAGTCTGTATCTGGCCAGCGTTAACATTTGCCGCTACGGCACTCATCGTTGATTCTGACGTATAAAATGCAATCTGTGCCTGCGGAGCAGAAGCATCAGCTTTCCCTACTACACCATTGGCATCTACAAACAGAGGTGCTAAGATTCCTGTTAAAGTACTGGTATTTCTAATCCTGGCTTTACCATTGATGTCCAGTTTCTCAGTAGGCGTGGTTACACCTGCTCCAATCCTTCCATCACTGGTTATAACAACATCGTTAGCCTGCTGAGCTGCAGTAGGTGCTCCTGTTGCCGGGTTGTCTTTTTGCCCATCAATATGAAAGGCCTGTTGTGGGTTAGTTGTATTAATTCCTACCTGCGCTTGCAGGTAAGCTCCCAATAAAATACTGGAAATAAATAATAATTTTTTCATGTGTGTATTTGTTAAAATTAAAAATCTGTATTCTTATTTAAAAAATGATTGTAGTCCTGAAAATATCAATAACTCCTGCCAATACATTTTACAATGATTCAGTATTTAAATTTTTCATACCCAAAAGAAGGGTGAGAAAAATAAAAATTAACTTAGCCCAAATGCATAACAGATATGATTACCATAGATTTAATATATACCAGATAAATTCCCCGGGCTCTCCCGGGAAATTCTTTAGATTAAAGTTCTTCTATTAAAAGGTAGGTTCCTACAGTATCTGTTGTAGCCGCTCCTGAAAGCCAATAAGAAGCGGCAGATGACCCAAATCTAGCTTTTAATTCTACATAACTGGGATTAGCTCCTGTAGATAGTATTATAATTGGAGGAGTAACTCCTCCATCATCCCACGTTTCTGTAGAAGATTCTGTATAGCCTCGTGTAGAAACGATAGTTTTAGCATCCCCACCAGCTTGAAATAATGTTGAAATGTATCCAGGAGCATTCTTAGAAGCAGTACTTTGCGAACCTTTAACTCCGATATATCCTGTTATTTTAAAATTTCTATTGGGGGGTAAATTAATACGATCCTTAGCGCTATTCAGTGTTATTAGATTTGTATTAATTCCAGTTATAGAACCATCATAAGTTACATTATATTCAGTATCTCTAACAGCAAGACGTTGGGGTTCGCTTCTATTAACAAGTATAATAACTTTAGAGTTTATCGCTGTATGGTCATTACTTTTTATTTTATTGACATTAACCTTTCTTATGTTTCCATCCGTATCAGGTGTTAAAACATATTTTGGAGCTGTAGTGATACTATCCGTCTTTCTAATTCGGGCATCCCCGTTTACATCCAGTGTTGCAGTTGGAGTAGCCGTATTAATTCCTACCTGCGCTTGCAGGTAAGCTCCCAATAAAATACTGGAAATAAATAATAATTTTTTCATGTGTGTATTTGTTAAAATTAAAAATCTGTATTCTTGTTTAAAATTACCATAGGATTAATATATACCAGATATATTCCCCGGGGAATTCTTTAGATTAAAGTTCTTCTATTAAAAGGTAGGTTCCTACAGTTGCTTGTGTAGCCGCTCCTGAAAGCCAATAATTACTGGTGCTACCTGATCCATATCTAACTTTTAATTCTACATAACTGGGATTAGCTCCTGTAGATAGTATTATACTTGGAGGAGTTACTCCTCCATCATCCCACGTTTCTGTAGAAGATTCTGAATAACCTCGTGTAGAAACTATAGTTGTAACATCCCCACCAGCTTGAAATAATGTTGAAATGTATCCAGGACTAGTGGTAGAACCAGTATTGGTACTACCTTTAACTCCAATATATCCTGTGATTTTAAAGTTTCTGTTGGAGGGTAAATTAATACGATCCTTAGCGCTATTCAGTGTTATTAGATTTGTATTAATTCCAGTTATAGGACCATCATAAGTTACATTATAATCAGTATCTCTAACAGCAAGACGTTGGGGTGAGCGTTTATTAACAAGTACAATAACTTTAGAGTTTATTGCTGTATGGTCATTACTTTTTATTTTATTGACATTAACCTTTTTTATGTTTCCATCCGCATCAGGTGTTAAAACATATTTTGGGGCTGTAGTGATACTGTCCGTCTTTCTAATTCGGGCATCCCCGTTTACATCCAGTCTTGCAGTTGGAGTAGTCGTTTTAATTCCTACCTGTGCTTGTAAGTAAGCTCCCAATAAAATACTGGAAATAAATAATAATTTTTTCATGTGTGTATTTGTTAAAATTAAAAAATTGTGTGTATTGTATAAAGTGCCTGTAGTCCCTGAAAAATCAGCGATTACCTCCAATAAGTGATCCATAGCTGAATGTCCTTATTCAACTATTTTATATGCTAAAAATCAATTATTGTATATTACAGAATGTACTTTCCTTATCTCTAAAAAGAGCGGACTGATGTGTTTTAGGATAATTTTTTTTCAATGTGTTTTTTTATATTTAATTAATTTATTTAATGATTAGCAGCTATAACTACCTCTATCATAGAGAGGAGGGATATGAATTAACTAAATTTCTGCAAAGAAAAACTCTTTTTTGCAGAAAACAAAATATTAGTTGTTATCTTTTAAAATAAAATCATAAATCACACCTTATTATCTCATAATTAGGAAATTTAACGCCTTATTATCTATTTGGATTATTATTTTTTCCCATCGGAAACAGTTACTCGAATTTTCCGAGTAACTGAACATTCTTCTCATTCGTTATTATCCTGGATCCCAAAACATTTTCTAATTCTTTGCGACATGAACCATACAGATTTTTGTGTGATATCTAAATTACGGCTTAGCTATAAAGATGAAATTCCCTTTTTGTGAAAAGTAGCTAAAGCCCCATCAAAATTTCATTCTTTGTATTCTTACGGCATTCAGGATCGCAATCAGAGAAACTCCTACATCCGCAAATACAGCTTCCCACATGGTTGCCAAACCTCCGGCTCCCAGAATTAAAACAATTCCTTTAACAACAAATGCCAAGATGATATTCTGCCAAACGATCTGTTTTGTTTTCTTTCCAATATGAATTGCCATCGGAATTTTACTCGGCATATCATCCTGTATCACAACATCAGCAGTTTCAATTGTTGCATCACTTCCTAATCCACCCATTGCAATTCCTACATCACTTAAAGCGACAACGGGTGCATCATTCACTCCATCTCCGACAAAGGCAACCGTTTCATTTTTAGCCTTGATCTCCTTTACTTTATTCACTTTATCTTCCGGAAGTAAATCCCCATAAGCATTCTGAATTCCTAAAGTATCTGCTACATATTTTACCACTGAGGTTTTATCACCACTCAGCATGGTTGTTTTTATGTTTAATGCTCTTAGCTTGTTGATCGTCTGCTGAGCATCATCTTTAATACGGTCTGCAATGGTAAGATATCCTACAAATTTCTTATCATAACCTACCGCAATCAGGGTATATACAATATGATCAGGATTAATATCGTAGGTAATATTGAACTTATCCATTAATTTGAAGTTTCCAACTAACAATTCCTTTCCGTTAATTGTTGCTTTCAATCCATGTCCAGCAATTTCTTCTACATTTTCTAAAGGAAGCGAGTGATCTATTTCACCCACATATTCATGGATAGCCGTTGCTACAGGGTGGGTACTCTGGCTTTCTAAAACATTGACCAATTTTAATATTTCTTTTTTATCAAATTCAGATTTGAAATCTACTTCCTGAACTTTAAAAACACCCTCTGTCATGGTTCCGGTCTTATCCATCACCACATTCTGAATATTAGCAAGAGCATCTAAGAAATTACTTCCTTTAAACAAGATCCCATTTCTGCTTCCGGCTCCAATCCCGCCAAAATATCCCAATGGAATAGAAATTACCAAAGCACAAGGACAAGAAATCACCAAGAACACTAAGGCTCTGTATAACCAGTCTCTAAACTGATAATCCGCTACAAAAAAATAAGGCAATAAGGTAATTGCTATGGCAAGAAGCACCACAATCGGGGTATATACTTTTGCAAATTTTCTGATGAATAATTCGGTTGGTGCTTTCTGGGCAGTTGCATTTTGAACGAGTTCCAAAATTTTACTCAATTTACTGTCCTGATAAGCAGTAGTCACCTTAATCTGACTTACTGTATTTAAGTTAATCATCCCTGCCAGAACTGTTTCACCTTTTGATTTTGTATCAGGTTTACTTTCCCCTGTAAGGGCTGCTGTATTAAACGCTGCTGTTTCAGAAAGTAATTCGCCGTCCAACCCTAATTTCTCTCCAGACTTCAGCTGGATAATTTCACCAATACCTACAGTTTCAGCTTTTACAGTTTGTGGCTGACCATCTTTTAAAACCGTCACCTCATCGGGACGCTGATCTAATAGTGATTTAATATTACTTTTCGCTCTTGTAACAGCTAATGCCTGAAATACCTCTCCTACAGCATAAAACAGCATTACGGCTACTCCTTCCGGATATTGTGCAATAACAAATGCCCCTACTGTCGCAATTCCCATTAAAAAGAATTCTGAAAAAACATCACCTTTTATAATGCTTTCATAAGCTTCTCTTAATACGGGAAGTCCTACAGGAATATATGCCACTGAATACCAAGCGATACGAACCCAACCGGTAAACCATTCTGTTTTTATATAATTATCTAAAGCAACCCCTATCATTAAAAGAATAAAAGAGATCACCGCAGGTAAGAATAATTGAAACGTCGTTTTATCCGACGTATCGTGAGAATGCCCATGATCATGGCCGTCTCCTTCAAAGTGATCGTGCTTTTTTTCTTGAGGTTTTGTATCACAGCATTTTTCCATAACTTATAATTTTCAACAAAATTAATTTTAAAACAGTTGCAATACTATTGCAAACTTTCAAGACAGGTTTCACAAATACCTTTGGCAAAAAGTCTTATTTCATCAATCCTGAAATTTGTCTGTATATTTTCCGGAAACGAAATATCTTCCTTACATGTGGTTTGCTTACAAATCTTACAGTAGAAGTGAAGATGCCAGTCTTTGTGTGTTTTTTCATCACAATCATCATCACAAAGTTTATACTTGGTTGTTGTATTTTCCTGTATACTATGAACAATCCCTTTTTCTTCAAAGGTTTTCAACGTCCTGTAAATTGTTGTCCTGTCCGCGTTGTCAAAAGAATTTTCAATTTCAGACAACGATAAAGCCATTTCCTGAGAGCTTAAAAAATCATATACCAGAATCCGCATACTTGTCGGTTTGGTATTTTTATCTATCAGTTTATTTTCTATCTCTTTTTTCATTTTCTGCTATTTTAATTAAGAATGGACAGCCCCTTCCTTGTATCCCTCCTCCTCTATCTGAAAGGTCGTATGACTGATTTTAAACTTGGTCATCGCCTCTTCTGTAAGGGCTTCCAGCAACTGATTCTGAGTAATCATATCGTCTTTAACAACATGAGCACTCATTGCATTAATTCCTGAAGTAAGTGACCATACATGAAGATCATGAAGGCCTTTTACTCCGCGAATTTGTTCTAAGGATTTACGAAGAAGATCTATATCTACATCTTTAGGTGTGCTTTCCAATAATACATTTACAGCTTCTTTCAGAAGGCGCCATGTCCTTGGAAAGATCAGCAATCCAATGGCTGCTGAGATCAATGGATCTGCATAATACCAATTGGTTGTAAGCATAATCACACCAGCAATCATCACCCCTATTGAGGTAAGCATATCTGAAAGCACTTCAAAATAAGCTCCTTTCATATTCAGACTTGCCTCAGAATCTTTTCTAAGGATCATCATGCCAACAATATTAACTACTAAACCAATTCCTGCGACAATCAACATCGATTTACTCTGCACTTCCGGTGGATTCTGAAATCGCTGATAAGCTTCATACAAAACATACAGGGAAATTCCCAATAGTACTACAGCATTAATTACAGCCGCTAATATTTCTGTTCGGTAATAGCCAAAAGTTTTTTTAGAATCAGCTTTACGCTCTCCTATTTTTATGGCGATAAATGCCAGAAGCAATCCCACCACATCGGTAAGCATATGTGCGGCATCAGCTAATAATGCAAGACTGTTAGTAATAACACCTCCAATAACCTCGGCTATAAGGTAGGTTCCACTTAAAGCTAATACAAGAAGAAGATTTTTTTTGTGTTTACTTGCCGCCGAAGCGGTCTGTGTATTTTTTTCGTTCATCATTTCAGAAATAGGTTTAATTACATTTCATAGTATAAAGGATTCTCTTTCTTCATAGGAACATTTTGTTCTCCAATCATCTGTCTCAGATTAATTTCTATAGTCTGCGCCAGGGAAGTCATTGGCGTATCAACAGGAGTATTTTCAAATGGATCCTGCATGATAATAGATGTTCTCTCAATGGCAATAAACATAGTGGGAACCAAAAAAGTAAGTGCGATCTCAACTATTAACTGGTTATCATCCAGACCAAATGGCAGTATAGCCGCAAACACATAAATTAATACATGAACTAAAATACTATAGGATCTCGGGAAAACAGTATTTTTAAGCCGTTCACATTTTCCCATACTGTCACAAAGTTTAGTTATTGCATCATTAAGCTGTAATTGCTGAAATTCTGAAATAGATTTTGCATACATTATTTCTTTAACCTGCTTAGAATGTTCATCGAGCAAAGCATTAGGAATATTAAACCCCGAAATTTTATTTGCACCCAGATAATCCTGTACACGATCAGAAAAAGGCTGTTTCCTTAAGGATTCTCCAAGTGCGTACGTCCAGACAATCTGTCTTTCAGCAAACTTCTCAACTTCTTTATCATGACCTTCCGGTAAAAATTGCATGACCAATCTTACAAAAGTCCGCGAGTCATTCACAATAGCTCCCCAAACAATTCTTGCCTCCCACCATCGCTCATAGGATTGTGAAGTACGGAAAGCCAATAACAGAGATACCGCAGTTCCTATAAGTGCAGGCACATTCAATGGAAGTGATATCTTACGAAATCCAGGTAATAAATCTAAAAGTCCTATGGATACAGCAAATATAAAGAGGAAAAGCATCTGAGATTTTATTTCATTGACGAAATACCAAATGGATAATCTTTTATTTAATAACATAATTGTTCTTTTTAATTAAGTTTTAATCCTTTACGATCTATTATTTTCCAAAAAACCTGTTTTCATTTTTAACACTTTAAGTACAATGTAAATAATCATTGTAAAAATAGTTCCTGAAATGAAAAATAAGTTATGATCAGAATGATTTCTAATCCATTCCCCAATTAAATCAAACACCATGAAAATCAGAAACATGGCAAAAAGCCCGTTCTTTTCTTTCTTCAGCACCTTTTTTATACTAAAAGACAACTCATTCTTTGTAAACAACCCTAAGTTAGGGATAAAAACCGGTACTTTATCTGCCCATGATCTATATTTTTCACCAAATTTTCTTTCTAAAAATTGTTCTTCTGCATATATAATTCTTTCGTAATAGATCCAGTAAAAAAGAACAAAAGAAATGATAAACCATAAGTTCTCTGTAAACATTGCAAGGCCTAACCACATAAAGAAATTTCCCAAATACAATGGATTTCTTACTACGCTGTAAATTCCTGTTGTATTAAGAGTATCAGCCACCTGCCCTTCCGAAGTATTTCTTCCCGACGTATTCTTAGGTGTATATCCCACCGTGTATATTCTAATTCCGAGGCCAATCATACTTACGAATAAGCATGCAAATTCATAGAATATGGTACAGCTGTTTGTTTCTTCTTTTAAATTAGTTTGGATAGAAACTACTAAACCGACAAATAAAATACCTATCGGTAAAGTACTTCTATATTTAAACAGCCAGTTTCCCTGTTTTTCAAGTTCTTCTTTTAAAGCCATTTTTCAATTTTTTCTTATTTGTGTTTTTATTTAGATAATCTATTCATCATGTTCTCCGCCATTCGTAAGCTTGGCATTGACAAAAAATGCACTCTTTACAACTATTTTAGAATCCGAAGCAATTTCCCGTACCGGAGTAACAGCCGTATATCCCATATCAGTAGAACCTTTTACAACTTCTATTTTTTCAAAATTGACTGTTTTAATATTCTTTTTAGGTTTCCCGGCTTTTATCTCAGTTTCATCATGATCCTCTTCCGGCTTTTTATCCGTCTGTACAAAGACATAAAACTTTCCATCTGCTTCTACTATTGCTTCATTAGGGATCGCAGGCGTTGTGCTGTAATCGAGACTTACGATTCCGGTAATGTTCATACCGTCAATAAGACCTGTTTTATTTCCTGTTACATTACAGTGTACAGAAATTGTTTTGCTATCATTTTCGAATGATGACCCTATACTATACACTTTTGCATCATATTCCGTTTCAGGGTTATTGGTCAGTTTAAAATGTACGATCTGTCCCACTCTCATTTTTGGCAGATCTTTTTCAAAAATCTGCAGATCTAAATGTATCGATTGGTTATCAATAATTTCTGCAACAGGGGATGAAACATCTACATAGCTTCCTATCTGGGCAGCAATACTACTGATTGTCCCACTTATTGGCGCCGTAATTACCAGGCCGGATCTCATATTTGCATTATTTACACTTCCGGGATTTATTCCCATCATTTGAAGTTGTCTCAGCAAGGATGCCTTTCTTGTTCTTAACGTTTTCAATTCCGAATCAGAGCTTTGAAGATTTTTCTTTGCTCCGGCATCATTATCAAAAAGCTCCCGCTGTCTTCTGTATTCCTGTTCAGCAAAAGTGATCCTGCTGTTCGTAGTCAGATAGTCTTCCTGGAGCTGAATGAATTCAGGGTTTGCAATGGTTGCAATTACCTGTCCTTTATTTACAAAACTTCCTACCTGAACATTGAGTGTTTTTATAATTCCTCCATATAGAGAAGTTATTGTTGCTTTATTGTTGTTCGGAACTCTAAGTAATCCATTTGCCTTGATAGTTGAAGTCAATTCCTTCATTTCAATGGTTCCCAGTGTAATTCCTACTGCTTTCATTTGCTCTTCTGTAAGTGAAGCAATCGTTTGAGGAACTTCTGCAGGGCTTTCAGCTTTCTGTTCTGTTTTCCCCGCAGCAGTCTCAGCTACCTCTTTCTTTTTCTCACAACTAATGACGAATAAAGAAAGAAATGTAAAATATATGATGATGTGTTTTTTTCTCATTTTATTTATTAATTATTGAATTAATAGTAACTACAGATTGATTGACCTGCTGAATAGATTCTAAGTATTTTAATTGAATATTAGTAGCTGTCTGTAAGGCAAAAAGATATTCTACATAGGTGATTTCTCCTGTTCTATATCCTAATTGTGCTGCCTTCACTATTTTATCAGCGTTGGGAATAGCCTGCCCCACATAATAATCGTACTGCTGAGCATCCTGCTGATATTGGGTAAAAGCATTTTCCAATTGTGTGGAAAGCTGATTCTTTTTATATTTTGCATTGGTTTCCGCAACCTGCTTCTGATATTCTAATGATTTAATTCTGGCTTTTGTAGCTCCGAACGTTAATGGAATAGCAATTCCCAAAGTCACAGAATTAAAACGGTTTCCTGAATTGTAAAATACATCTTGTTCGTTTTTTTGGTATAATCCAATTAATGACTGGTTGGTATATCCAATACTGAACTCGGGAAGTCCCTGCGATTTTTCGACACTCTTATTTCTTTCGGCAATTTCCATTTCCTGATAAAAAGCTTTTATCGTCGGATTATTATCAACAGCTTTGATATCCAGAACATTTTCAGCTTTTAAAGGTTCATAATTTCCATTAAATGGAATTTCAAAATCCTCTGAAGTATTTAAGAGAACTTTCAGATTTTTATAGGCATTATTTAAATACACCTGATTTTGATTTAGCAGAAGGTTGATTTCCCCCTGTTGGGTTTCAGCAGTACTTATTTCTATTTTTTTGATATCCCCCGCTTTGAATCTTACCGTTGCAATACGGATAAAATCCCGGTAAAGGCTATCCAGATTCTTTAGTTGCGATTTATTGTACTGCAGATATTCTATCTGATAGTAATAAGAACGCACCTGCTTTACCAATTCATTAACAGATACTTCTTTATCGATCTGTTTACTTTTCACTGTTTCCGTGATCAAGTCTTTCCGTGCTTTAAAAATAGTAGGAAATGGGATACTTTGTGAGATCGCAAAAGACTGGTCAAATTTTGGACTGTTATATTGACCAAGCTGAGCGTCAAAACCAAGTTTTGGCAATTCTCTGGCCGTAGGTTTTAATGCTTCTGCAGCCTGAATACTCAGGTCCTTGGATTTTAAAGACAGGTTATTTTCTACTGCCGTTGTTACTGCCTGTTCTACAGAAAGTGTTTTAGACTGTGCATTTAACGTTTGCCCCAACATTAAAAATCCAAGAATGATCACTGTTGTCAGAGGTTTCATTTTTATTTTCTTTAGTGGAATTTTTGTATTGAAAATCATATACAGCATCGGTAATACAAACAGTGTTAAAAAGGTGGCTGAAATTAGTCCTCCTATTACTACTGTTGCCAAAGGTTTTTGAACCTCAGCCCCCGCTCCTGTTGATATCGCCATTGGTAAAAATCCTAATGAGGCCACTGTTGCCGTCATCAAAACAGGACGAAGTCTCGTTTTGGTTCCTTCAATAACTCTTTTTAGAATATCTTTTTCACCTTCTTTTTCTAGTTCATTAAAGGTTCCTATCAAAACGATCCCATTAAGAACTGCGACTCCAAATAATGCTATAAATCCTATTCCTGCACTTATACTGAATGGCATTCCTCTGAGAAGTAAGGCAAATATGCCACCAATAGCACTCATCGGAATAGCAGTAAAGATCAACGCAGCCTGTTTGAAGGAGTGAAAAGTGAAATACAGTAACATAAAGATCAAAAATAACGACACAGGAACAGCGATCGTTAGACGCTTACTTGCCTCCTGTAAATTTTCAAATTGTCCTCCATAAGTAAAATAATATCCTGATGGTAATTTTATCTGTTTTTCAAGCTTCACCTGAATATCTTTTACCACACTTTCAACATCACGCCCTTTTACATTAAATCCAATTACGATTCTTCGTTTCCCTTGCTCACGACTTATTTGCGCCGGACCCAGTTTATAACTGATATTAGCAACCTGTGAAAGAGGAATCTGAGCGCCAGTATTGGTTGTGATCATCAGATTATTCACATCATCGATATTCGTTCTGTTAAGACTGTCTAAACGAACAACTAAGTCAAAACGTCTTTCATTTTCAAAAACCTGTCCCGTGCTTTTCCCTGCAAAAGCAGTACTTAAAGCATTATTAACATCTTCGATACTCAATCCATAATTAGCAATTCTGGTTCTATCATACTCCACATTGATCTGTGGAAGACCACTTACTTTTTCAATCTGTGGCGCCGTTGCTCCATCTACAGTCTGTATTGCTTTTCCTACTTTATCTGCGTAAATGGAAAGGGAATCAAGATTTTCACCAAAGATCTTCACCGCTACATCTTGTCTGATCCCTGTCATTAATTCGTTAAAACGCATCTGTATCGGTTGGTTCTTTTCAAAGAATACTCCCGGAATCGCCTCTAGTTTCTCACTGATCTCATCAGCCAGTTCCGTATATGATTTCTTTGTTTTCCATTCGCTTTGAGGTTCTAAAACCACAATCATATCAGTTGCTTCAGGTGGCATTGGATCGGTCGGCACTTCAGCGGATCCCGTTTTTCCAACGACCATTTTTACCTCATCAAATTGTTTAATAATTCTCGAAGCCTGCATTGAAGTTTCAAGACTTTGACTTAAAGAACTTCCTTGTGGCAAAATACAGTGGAATGCATAATCACCCTCTTGCAGCTGCGGAATAAATTCCCCTCCCATACCTTTAAATATAAAAGCAGCGATAACGAAAATGAAAATTGTTATAGAGACGATCATATATTTTAATCTAATCGCTTTTTGCAACAGCGGCTGATAAATGCGTTGCAGAAAATCCATTATTTTATCACTGATCGTTTTTTTATTTTTAATATTTTTTGAAAGAAACAATGCACTCACCATCGGAATATACGTTACAGATAAAATCGTTGCTCCGATAATGGCAAATCCTACCGTTTTTGCCATCGGGGTAAACATTTTCCCTTCTACTCCCGCTAAAGTAAGGATGGGAATATATACTATCAGAATAATGACTTGTCCAAATATGGCACTGTTCATCATTTTAGATGCGGCAGTTCCCACCTCCTTATCCATCTGGATCTGGGTAAGCCTTCCTTTACTTTTATGATTCAGTATATGTAATGTTGATTCCACAATGATGACAGCTCCATCTACAATTAATCCGAAATCAATAGCCCCTAAGCTCATTAAATTGGCACTGACTCCAAAAACATTCATCATTCCCAGAGCAAACAATAACGAAAGCGGAATTGCTGAGGCCACAATAAGACCAGCTCTAAGATTCCCCAGGAAAACAACAAGTACGAAGATGACAATAAGTGCACCTTCTATTAAGTTTTTTTCTACAGTCTTCATTGCTCTTCCAACCAGATCCGTCCTGTCAAGGAAAGGTTCGATCACCACGTCATTAGGAAGAGATTTTTGAATGGTTGGTATTTTAGCCTTAATATTATCTACGACTTCATTACTATTGGCTCCTTTCAGCATCATGACAACTCCACCTACCGCATCTACTTTTCCATTAAAGGTCATGGCACCGTAACGAACGGCGCTTCCAAAACGAACATCAGCTACATCTTTAATAAAAATCGGAACACTGCCTGTTTCATTTTTTACTGCAATGTTTTTAACATCCTCCAAAGAGGTTACCATACCTATTCCACGAATGAAATACGCATTGGGCTTCCTATCAATATAGGCTCCACCCGTATTTTGGTTGTTTTTTTCTAAAGAGGTAAATATATCTGTAATACTTACTCCCATTGCTTTAAGACGATTTGGGTTGATAGCTACTTCATATTGTTTCAATTCGCCCCCAAAACTATTGACCTCTGCAACTCCAGGAGTTCCATTCAGTTGTCTACGTACGATCCAGTCCTGCATTGTACGTAGTTCTTTAGCATTATATTTTTTCTCACTCCCTTTTTTGGGATGAAGGATATATTGGTATACTTCTCCTAATCCCGTACTTACAGGAGCCATTTCCGGAGTTCCAACACCTTTTGGTATTTCCTCAGCTGCTTCTTTTAATTTCTCACTAATAAGCTGCCGGGCAAAATAGACATCTACATCTTCTTTAAAAACTACGGTAATAACAGAAAGACCAAATCTTGAGATACTCCTTGTATCCTCAATCCCAGGAACATTGGCAATACTCTGTTCGATAGGAAAAGTAACCAACTGCTCTACCTCCTGGCCGGCCAGGGTAGGGCATACAGTAATAATCTGCACCTGATTATTGGTAATATCAGGTACGGCATCTATAGGTAATCTGGTAGCACTCCAAACTCCCCAAATAATCAATAACAAGGTCATAATACCTATGATAAACTTGTTATTGATGCTGAATTTTATGATTTTATCTAACACAAATAAGATTTATTTTATTGAAAATATACGCACGATGGCATTTTAAAATGTCATGTGCAAAAGTATCATGAAGATCCTTGCAATGTAATTGCAAAGTTTCACGTAGGTTAGAAAGCATTACTTTCTAAAAGTCAATAAAATTAAATTTTAGGGGGTTGCCAGATATTCTCGTAAACCTGATAGGCAAAATCATTCTTTTGAAAAAGAATCTTTTTTGAAAAATAAGTCTGAACCTGTTTTGGAACACTTAGTAGGGGTTCTGTTTTGAAAGCTGTCACCGTAATCTGACAGCAGTTGCAGACACATAAAGGAGAACAGATATCGCCTTTGTCTTTTGTATGGGGCTGCCCGATACTTAGTGATGCATTAGTTGTAGATGAATTGGGTTGTTTATGCACATCTTCACATGGCATTAGAGATAATGCCATAAAATAGAATGCTAAAATCCATCTTAACAAGTTCATTGTGACAAAGGTATATTTTTTTTATTAAAAAAAAATTAAATCCCGATATTGTATATTTATTTTAGGCGATAGCCCGCAAAGAACTATATTTAAAATTTAACTAATCATTTATAAAAAACTATATTATTCTTCAGTCTTTTTAACCATACTATTGATAATCATTCAAAAATAGTAGAGAAGTAGAATTCTATTTCACCTCCAAAAATAATAGAGATGAGAACCAATAAAAGACTATTAAAAATTACTTATGATTATTTCCTTGCCAATGAAATAATAGAGCATGATAAAAGTAAAAAGCTTAATCAATTCATGGTAATATTAGATTTATTAATCTATTATAGATATAAAGCAAGTAAAAGAAAATATCGAATTTTCAAGTAAATAAACCCACTTGCAAATACAAGGGGTTTATTTATATCATTTTTCATCAAAAATAATCACTACAAATTTGGATTATTCTCCAGTTCCTTCTGCGGAATCGTAAACAAGTAATATCTACTGTTGGGAGCAAATACAGATTGATCAGGGAAAGCAAATATAGAGTGTCCTCTCCCATTCACTGTTTTCACTGTACCATCCGGAGTTGTTATCTGCACTTTAATCGGTTGTCCACTCGCATCAGTGTATGGTTTTCTTGCTACCGTACCTTGAGTTCTGATAATATCAGACAAAGAGAACCCTTCCCCAAATAATTCTTTTCTTCTTTCAATCAGGACTTCTTTAATCACATCATTCTGTGCTAAAGGTCCAGTATACACATTGGCATGTCGGGCAGATTTTAATTGGTTTAAAATAGTCACCGCATTGGTCACATTTCCATTTCTGGCTTCTGCTTCTGCTTCAATTAAATACATCTCAGCAGCTCTCATGAAGACAATGTCTGCAATAAGATTGGCTTTAAATTTAAATTTAGCATATCTTAAAAGTCCTTCCCTTCCCGGAAGTCCATCCCATTGGAACAACTGATATCTGATGTCATTGGTATCAAACAGATCTTTAAAATAAGGATCGGCCATGAAACTGTAATAATAACTTCCTGAAGAAGAAACATCCAGATAATGAAAGGCATAACTTTCACCTGATTGTTCCTGCGTCTGGCCATGTCCCCAAATCCACTCCGCATTGGTAATATCATTAAATCCATCTTTATATTTTTCAGCGGCCATTAATGGAAATCCTGCTTTTGCTATTTGTGCAGCAGTAACCGCTTTAGCCCATTCTCCAGTATTCAGATAAGTTCTTGCCAACAGTCCGTTTACAACAGACCTGTCAATTTTATCCTTATTATTTCTGGTATAATTCTGCAACAAATTACTGGCTTCTGAAAGGTCATTTTTAATTAAAGTATAGATTTCCTCAAGGGTGGCTCTTTTCTTTCCTACCGAATTCGTTGTAGTAGGTTCAGTATAAATAGGCGCTACCAAAGCATTTTTATCTTTTAAATAACTGAACTGATAAAAACTAGCTAAATTCAAATAACAAAAAGCACGTAAAGCTTTTGCCTGCCCCTTAACCTGATCTTTTTTGGACTGACTCCCTTCTACTCCATCAATTCTTGCTATCACATTATTCATATTATTGATCGTGGAATATAACATACTCCAGATAAATTGCGAGCGACTTCCAGTATTGTTTACCAGATCGGTAAATGCATACGGGGATGCAAATCCATATTTATTTGTGAGAACCGCAACATCACTTCCCATAGCATCACTTGTTCTCAGCACAGTGGAATAACCAATATTAGCATAGGTAGTTCCATCATCATTAAATTTTGCCCAAGCTCCATTAATAACCGTTTCTGCACTTTCAGCAGTTTTAAAAACTTCTGCTTCATTTGCCTGGTTAGTAGGTGCTGTTTCCAGATCATTTGCACAACTGGAAAAAGACAGCGCTGCAATTATAAAGGCTATATATTTTATTTTTTTCATTGCTTTAATTTTAATTTTTAAAGGGTTGCCTGAAGGCCAAAAGTTATTGTTCTCATTGCAGGGTACCTATAATAGGTCGTTCCATCGAGCGTCTGCTCCGGATCCATTCCTTTATGCTTATAAAAAGTAAGTAGATTTTCAGCCTGAAGATAAATTCTAAATTTCTTTAAACCTAACTTCCCAAAATAGTCTGAAGGCAGTGTGTATCCAATGCTTACATTTTTCACTCTGGCATAGGTACCCGAATACAGGAACCTTGAAGATGCAGATGTCCAGTTGTTTGTTTTCGTACTTAAAGCCGGTACATCAGTATTTGGATTTTCCGGCGTCCACCTGTTGATCATTTCAGCACTCCAGGCTCTTCCTGCACTGCTTCCATTAGACATTAGCATCGTGTAATCCGTATCAAGGATCTTACCTCCAACACTGAATGTTACCAATCCTGAAAAATCAAAGTTTTTATAGGTTATGCTTGTGGTCAATCCACCGGAAAACTTAGGTAAAGAAGACCCTTGTAAGGTTTTTGTAGCTTTTGCATACTCTGAAGTTGTCCCTTCCACTGTATTTCCATTCGCATCCTGGTAGATGTATTTCCATAAAGGAGACCCATTGCCTGGATCAACACCCACCCATTCAGGAATAAAGAAATCATAGACTGAACCTCCAACCTGTAATAATTTGGTTCCTGTAACAATAGATCCTTTTGGAAGTTTTGTGATTTTATTTTTCAGAGTGGTTAAATTAAGATCAACGTCCCACTGGAAATCATCTGTTTTAACAGGTGTAGTAAATAATGAGAATTCAAACCCTGTATTTTTCAATTCACCAATATTGGCAGAATACCCGGTAAAACCAAGAGAAGGAGCTAATGGTCTGTCAAATAAAAGATCCTTACTCTGGCGTTGGAAATATTCTACATTCCCTTTAACTCTATTGTTAAGTATTGCAAACTCTAATCCTACATTTAAATTGAGATTTGTCTCCCATTTTAAATTCGGAGTTGGAAGTCTGCTTGCTACAGTTCCTCCTTCACCAAGATTATTGTAAAATGCATATAAACTCTGATAAGCGTAATATGTACTTAATTTATCATTTCCCTGACCTCCGTAACTTGCACGAAGAGTAAGCTGATTAAAGAAATTCAAATTCTTAATAAAATTTTCATTTGAGGCTTTCCATGAACCTCCCACAGACCAGAAAGTCCCCCATCTATTTTCAGGTGAAAATCTTGAAGAACCATCCGCTCTTACAGACCCTGAAATAAAGTAAGTGTTTTTAAAATCATATTCTGCTTTACCTAAAAAACTCAATAGACCTAATTTATCACTATTCCCACTGAATCCTCCCAACAGGGCAGCTGCATCCGGCTCATAATAATAAGGCAGAGAAAACTGACTTCTGTTTCCAGATATTGTTTGATATTCATAATGATAAAATTCCTGCCCTGCCAGAATATTGAAATGGTGCTGGTTGAATTTTTTATCATAGGTCAAAATATTACTGGTTGTATAAGATAGGGTTCTCGAATTTGTTTTCGTTACAGAACCACCTATTTCACTCCCCTCGCCCAACAATGGATTAGAATAATAATGTCCATTATAATTGACCAGGTCAACTGAGAAGCTTGATTTAAATTTTAACTCTGGTAAAAAAGTAAAGTCTAAAAATCCTTTTCCTGAAAAGTTATCTTCTCTGTTTTCGTTTTTATCTAAAGGTAAAGTTGCAGCAGCATTTTGATTCTGTAAAGCACTTGTTGGTCTGTATTTTCCAAAGTCATAGATATTGTTTCCATTGGCATCCAGTCTGTAACTTCCATCCGGATTTCTTTCATAATATGGATAAAAAGAAGGAATTACTCTTGCTGCATTAATGATATTATCTGTTCTTGAATCTGAAGAAGGTGGAGCCTCCTGAAGACTATTGGTATAACTTAAATTAGCACCAATAGTTAACCATTTTTTGACTTCATTATTAATTTTTAATCTGGTGCTGTATTTTTTAAAACCAGAACCAATGGCAATTCCTTTATCATCCAAATACCCTAATGAAAAAAAGTAATTCCCTTTCTCATTTCCACCGCTGAAATCAAGATCGACTTGATTTCTTGAAGCTACTCTCTGAAGAATATCCCGCCAGTCATCATTCCATAAAGCCTTAGCTCCAGGTAAAAGCTTTCCATCGGTTCCTACTGGCTGAGCATAATTTGGTCCATAAGGATTAATTCCCAATTCGTTCACCAAATTGTTTGTAGCCATCTGTGCTGCCTGTTGTGAAGATATCTGAGTTGATTGATATCCATTCCTCAAAGCTTCCCAATACAATTGAAAATACTGATCTGTATTTACCTGCTCATAATCTTTTACTGCTCTGCTGGAAAAACCCTGGCTCATATTAAAGTTGATTCGAGGCTCGCCTTTTTTTCCGGATTTTGTTGTTACTATTATAACACCATTTGCCCCTCGTGATCCATATAAAGAACTCGCTGTAGCATCTTTCAAAACACTGATAGACTCAATATCATTTGGACTGATAGAATTAATGTTTCCATCAAAAGGAATTCCATCTACAACAAATAAAGGATTGCTCGAAGCACTGATAGATCCGATCCCTCTGATACGTATCGTTGCTGTGGCTCCAGGTTGTCCGGAGGAACTTACTGCCTGCAGTCCTGCCACTTGCCCTTCCAGTGCCTTGGTAATATTAGTAACTGGTCTGTTATTAATCTTTTCACTTGAGATTGTTGCTACAGAACCTGTATAACTTGTTTTTTTTGCTTTACCGTAAGCAACTACGACAACTTCATCAATATCTTTTTCCCGAAGTGTATCTTTTTTAGGCTTTGTTTCCTGACCATTCACACTCATAATTCCTAAGAAAAACAAAGCACTTGGTGGAATCCAAATTTTAGCCTTAAATAAATTTTTACTAACCATAATCAATTTTATTTATGAAATATTAAAAAATAACCCTTTGCGGAAAAGACAGCAAAGGGCATCAATAAATTTGATTAACCTAATGCTTATTTTCCCTTAAAAGGCTGAATGTAACACCTTGCATTATGCAGGTTGTTAAGATTTCACAGGGTCAGTTCCCTCCATCTTTCTTTATAAGCCGATCGAAATATGGTTGCAAATCTAAAAACAATTAGTCTATAAAACAAGTAGACTATTAAATTTTTTATTAAAATTTCTCAAAAATTAACTAAATTTTTACATAAACTGCCTATCAATAGACCTTTAGAAAAAATGTTAATTTTTCAAACATGAGAAATATCATTAAAAATAATGTAATCCACCTAATTGAAATAAAAGACAGAAATATAAATGCTAATCAAAAAAACTTTTTAATTTTATAGTATGAAAATTTTAATTGTAAACGGTCCAAATCTTAATTTGCTAGGAACGAGAGAACCGGAAATTTACGGAACAATTTCAATGGCGGAATATTTAGATAAATTACGATCGGAATTTCCTACCCAAGAGCTGAATTATTATCAATCTAACATTGAAGGTGAACTGATCAACAGACTTCAGGAAGATAATTTTGATGCTTTAGTAATAAATCCGGGAGCTTTTACCCACTATTCTTATGCTATAGCTGATTGTTTAAAAAACATTCAAAAGCCTAAAATTGAAGTCCATATCAGCAACATTTATAAAAGAGAAGAGTTTCGTCAGAAGTCTGTGACTGCTGCATATACTGATGCAGTATTATCAGGCTTTGGCTTACAAGGTTACAGATTAGCGCTGTTGAGCTTTTAATTTTTGGTCACAAAAGAAAAAAATAAAAAAGCCTCATCAATGATGAGGCTTTAATTTTATATTAAGATGGTTTGTCTTAAATTGTTTGTTCCTGTAATTGCGGACCTGAAGCAATAAGCTTTTTCCCCTCTTCAGTATTACAATACTGTTCGAAGTTTTTAATGTATCTTGAAGCTAGATCTTTTGCTTTTTCTTCCCATTCAGTTGCATCATTATATGTATTTCTAGGATCTAGAATACCTTCCGTAACATTTGGTAAAGAAGTAGGAATCTCTAAATTCATAATTGGAATTCTCGTCTTAGGAGCATTTTCGATAGACCCATCAATGATCGCATCAATAATGGCTCTTGTATCTTTTAAAGAAATTCTTTTACCAGTACCATTCCAACCTGTATTTACCAAATAAGCTTTTGCACCGTGTTCTTTCATTTTACCAATCAGTGTTTTAGAATACATTGTTGGGTGTAATGTTAAGAATGCCTCACCAAATGCAGGTGAGAACGATGGTTCTGGAGAAGTAATTCCTCTTTCAGTTCCAGCTAATTTAGAAGTGTATCCACACAGGAAGTGATACTGAGCTTGGTTTTCATCCAATATAGAAACCGGAGGTAATACTCCGAACGCATCAGCAGAAAGATAAACTATCTTTTTTGCATGTCCGGCCTTAGAAGGCAAAACAATCTTGTTGATATGATAAATCGGGTAAGAAACTCTTGTATTTTCCGTGATTGAACCATCTGTATAATCAGAAACCCCATTATGAACAACAACATTTTCTAAAAGTGCATCTCTCTTAATCGCTCTGAAAATATCCGGTTCTTTTTCTTCTGATAAATCAATTACTTTAGCATAGCAACCACCTTCGTAATTGAATACTCCATTATTATCCCAACCGTGTTCGTCATCACCAATCAGATATCTTTTAGGATCTGCAGATAAAGTCGTTTTTCCTGTTCCGGAAAGACCAAAGAATAAGGCAACATCTCCTTCTTCACCTACATTTGCAGAACAGTGCATTGATGCCATACCTTTCAAAGGAAGATAATAATTCATCATAGCAAACATTCCTTTTTTCATTTCTCCTCCATACCATGTTCCACCAATGATCTGAAGTTTTTCAGTAAGGTTGAACATTACAAAGTTCTCAGAATTTAATCCCTGAGCCTCCCAGTTTGGATTAGTTGTTTTAGACCCATTCACTACAGTGAAATCCGGCTCTCCAAAGTTTTCCAGCTCAAAATGAGATGGACGGATGAACATATTAGTAACGAAATGCGCCTGCCATGCAACTTCTACAATGAATCTTACTTTAAGTCTTGTATCAGCATTTGTTCCACAAAAAGCATCTACAACATAAATTTTCTTAGAAGAAGAAAGTTGGTTTAGCACTAATTCTTTACAAGACTGAAAGATTTCTGCTGTTGTAGGTAAATTCACTTTACCATCCCAGAAAATTGTGTCTCTTGTAACATCATCCTGAACAATATATCTGTCTTTAGGAGAACGGCCTGTAAAAATTCCCGTTTTTACTGATACTGCACCAGATTCCGTAAGTTCAGCTCTTTCAAAACCCTGATTTTCGGGAGAAACTTCTGCTTGAAATAATTCCTCATAAGAAGGATTATATATTACTTCATAGTCTCCTTTAATCCCTAATTTTTGTAAATCCTGGATGATTTTAGCGTGTTTCATTTTACTTATATTTTCTATTTCTTTTTTTAGTCCAACAAAATTAAATATTAATTTATTGTTAAAGGTGGTTAAATATAATGATATAAGTCAGAATGACAAAGAAAAATGAAGAGTTGTAAATTGTTGTTTATGAGTTAATTATATTATCCCAATCAAAAATAGTATTAAAACCTTTTCCCCGAAAATAGTCCTTAAAGCCCCTGAATTTGGCACTCATCACAAAATCACCTCCCCATGCGCCCAAACTTTTTACAAAAAAGGGACAGTCTTCAAAAAGCCGATCCTTAACTGTTGGCATGTTCAGAAAGTGAGAAATTTTTTGTTCGTGAATCTCCATTAATCGTGAAAAATTATCCAATTTATTGCACAATAAAATTTCTTTTGTAAGATTTGAGAACTCTTCGATTAATTCATCAGATTTTACTTTAGATTTATAAAGATTAATAGCCTCTCTACTGTCTTGTTTCTGATTTAAATGAATAAAGATCAATTCATCTTTGAAAACAGGATTGAAGGTTACCTTTTTATAGTGTATTTCGGGTTTGTTTTGGTAAAGAACTGCAGATTTCTCTTTTGCAACAGCGATATCATAACCACTTCCGCCTAAGCTCATGGTATTTAACTGAAAAGCATTTATTCCTGCCCACTCGGAAAGATTATTCATTAAGGTAGAACTGCTTCCCAATCCAAAATCGGAAGGAAACTGAAGATTTGTTTTTAAATAATAGGAATCTGTTCCAGCAAGTTTGCTATTTGAAAGTTGTTGTACATTCTTTAAAGTTTTTACAATAAACTCTGCACTTATAGGAATATTGGTATCCAGGATCTGCCACTCTTTATAATCAATGACGGCTTCTAACCAAAGTTTATTCTGATGATAGGCTTTCCAGAAAATTAATGACTTCTGATCATTTTTTTCATCAAAAAAAAACTCTTGTCCTAGTTTGGTTGGTACCGCTAGGACAAGAGCTCCATCTATTGCGAAATATTCTGAAGTCAGCATCAGCTTTCCTGGTGAAAATATCTCGCCCATATTATTTTGTTTAGATTGCAGAAGCAACGTCTACAGAACCATCAATCTTTTTGATCAATCCTTGAAGCGTCTTTCCTGGTCCAACTTCTACGAAGTTAGAAGCACCATCTTTAATCATATTCTGAACAGATTGCGTCCACTTTACAGGACCTGTTAGTTGTGCAATCAAGTTTTGTTTAATTTCGTCAGGGTTAGTAACCGCTGTTGTTGTAATATTCTGATAAACCGGAATAGTTGCTTTTCTAAATTTGGTAAGCTCAATTGCAGCAGCTAATTTCTCTTGTGCCGGCTGCATCAATGGAGAATGGAAAGCACCATTTACAGGTAATAATAACGCTCTTTTAGCACCTGCCTCTTTTAATTTTATACAAGCCTCTTCTACAGCTGCTGTTTCTCCGGAAATCACTAATTGTCCAGGACAGTTATAATTTGCCGGAACAACAATTCCGTTAATCTGAGCACAGATATCTTCAACTTTAGCATCTTCTAATCCCAAAATTGCAGCCATAGAACTTGGATTTGCATCACAAGCTTCCTGCATTGCTTTTGCTCTTTCAGAAACTAACTTAAGTCCATCATCGAAAGATAAAACCCCATTAGCAACAAGTGCTGAAAATTCACCTAAAGAATGACCTGCTACCATTTCAGCACCAAGACCGTTTACTGCTTTTAGAGCAGCTACTGAATGTATAAAAATAGAAGGTTGTGTAACCTCAGTTTTTTTAAGATCCTCATCCGCCCCATTAAACATAAGGGAGAGAATATCAAAACCTAAAATTTCATTGGCAGATTCCATCAAGTCCTTTATGTCTTTTCGAGAATCATATAATTCTTTTCCCATCCCAACGAATTGAGAACCCTGCCCAGGAAATACAAGTGCTTTCATCTATTAATTTAAAATATTATGCAAATATAAATATAATATTAAGAATTTCCTTAATGCAATCCTCTTCTCTAAGGAACCAATCGAATCACACGATAGCCTGTATTTACATAAGCACCATTAGCTTTGGACTTTACAAACTCAAACTTAGTCGCAAGCTGGGTCTGAATTTTATTCATTTGTTTAAAGATTTCTCCTTTTTTGTTCTCTCTTGTTAACATATCATTTACAACATCGAACCCAATGATTGCATATCTTGAAGGAGTCTTACAATATTTACTTTTATAGGCTGCAAGGATTTCCTTTTCAAAACTTCCATCTGTATTGATCTTTCTATCCATTAGATAAACCAGATTAACCTGACTAAGCTCGTCTACTTTTTTCTCAAAACTTGGGACATAATACATACTGAAAGCTTTTACTCCCTGCACTTCTTTTGACAATGCAATTATTTTATTTGAAAAAGCTTCCCCGGTACCATCATTATCACTGGCTAAAATTGCAATTACCGGTGCTGATTGTCCGGTCATCATATTTTGATCCGCTTTGATTTCTGCAGGAGAACCTACAATCATCACATTTGGATTTTTAACCGCCTTTTCAAGACCTGCTTTAATATAATTAGCGTTGTCTTTTTTACCATCAGCAACTATATATATCTTTTGATCGGAATATACTGCCTTCACTTCATCTACGATCTTATCAGCATAGGTCTGATCATTCGTTTCAATAATAACCAAATTACTATAATTATACAGCTCAGGAGAGTTAGCAAATGGAGCTACAATAGGAATTTTTTGGGTTTTGGTAAAATCCAGTACGTCAATAACATTGGATTTAAAGAATGGGCCGATGATCAAATCTGTATTATTAGGATTGATTTGAGTTAATGAGTTTCTAAATGAAGCTTCATTTCCGGAATCCACAATTTTTATATCAAGTTTTTGTCCGGTTCTGGCATTTCTTTCAATAGCTAATTTCGCCCCTGTAAGGAAATCAATTGCCATGGTTCTGTATTGAGTCTCGTTTGTGCTATATCCGAAAGGAAGCATTAAAACAACACTTAATGCATCTCCACTTTTCTTTATGTAAGCAGGGTCAAGTTTTTTTATTTTTAAAACCATCCCTGTTTTTAATCCATGTGATAAATCTGGGTTTAAAGCAATTAATTCATCAATGGATATCCCATATTTGTTAACAATAGAGAAAACAGTATCACCTTGTTGAACGGTATATGTTACATATTCATCTGCCAAAACTGTATTTGTATTGGATGAATTCGTTGATGATTTTTCGTTTCCTGAATCAATTTTAGCTTTGGTATTCACTGGCTCCGAAACAACAGCAGTAGTATTTGATTTCTTGACCTTAATAACCTCACCAGGTTTTAATCCTTTTTCTTCCAATCCAGGATTTAAAGTATACAGTTCTTGTTGGCTGATTCCAAACTGTTTTGTAATTCTATAGTAATTATCTTTTGACTGAATCGTATAACTTTCTTCGTCTGATGCGTTATTTGTAGCGATTACATCAACAGGTTTTTCAGTTGGCTTAGAAGCTACTACCGGCTGTTGGTCACCACCATATTTCTTAATACTATCAAAAGGCAGAGTAATTTCATCGCCAATTTTCATATGTGAATCCAATTCCGGATTCAATTTTCTTAAATCAGTTTCAGAAATACGGTATTGCTTTGTAATCCCATAAATAGTTTGTTTTGGCTGCAAAATGATTTTTCCAGTCTGAGAAGTCGGTTTAGCCTTTTCTACAACGGCAGCTTTAGCAATAGTACTTGCAGGACTTTTTACAGAACTTTTATCGGACTTAACCGTAAGCACATCACCAATAGCCAGTTTGCCTTCTTTAAATTTTGGATTTAGTTTCAGCAGTTCATCTACAGTTATGCCATATTTTCTAGCAATATTATAAGGATTATCTCCTTTAACTACGGTATGTGATTGTTGAGCAGAAACACCCAAAACCATACATAAACTGGATAGAATAAAAAACCTTTTTATCATAGTAGATACTTATAATTTACAAAAATACTCCTTTAAAATTAAATGGCAACAATTATTAATTTTGATTCTTGAACCACCATTTCTTCTAAACAAGTTTCAAGCCATGAATATCCATAATCCGCAAAAAATACACTAAAATTATAAACTCTTTCCTGCCAGGTTTTAGAAGGATGTACATCTAAAAATAAATTTTCCAGCCTTTCAAGTAATTCACTTTGTTTTATTTTTTCGGCATGTAGAAGACGTTTTTTCATCCTTTTAAAAGATTTAAGCTGTCTTACCTCTTCTGCCTTAACCATATTTCCAAAAGACCTCTCAGTCGTTTCAGCAATAGCTCTTAAATCGGAAAAACTATTAATCAAAAGACTTTCCTTTTCTTCTAATACTTTAACAACAGCACTGTCATCCAAGATCTTTCCATTGGTTATAGTAGCGAAATTCTGGAAAAAATCATCAATTTTCAGATTTAATTTATCTATTTTCTTTAGGGTTTTATCTTGAAGAAAAAGCATTGAATTTCTCGGAATAAGAATGGGAAATGGAATGTTAATCGTATCAAAATAATCCTTTAATTCCAACCAATACATGATTTCAGCATTACCTCCTATATATGCTAAATTAGGCAATACCTTTTCCTGATATACTGGTCTCATCAATGCATTTGGGCTAAATCTCTCAGGAGAATCTTCTAACTCATTTAAAATCTCTTCCCTGCTAAATTGAAGACCTTTATCAATAATAATGTATTTGTTTCCATCAAAGTCGATCCTATCTCTAGTTTCTGAAAAGTAAAAGAGATTGATTTCCCGAGGATTCACCTGAACCTTTCCATACTTCCCAGTCAGAAAGTTCACTTTTTCTTTTGATACATTATACAAACTGGAATTAAGAATCTCATCTTTGAAAATATCTTTTATCTGATTTTTCAATTCCTTAGAATCTCCATCAATGATCAGTAATCCAAAGTCAGAGAAAAGTCTGTTGACCAAAATTTTAATGGCGTCAGTAAGTGTATTTCCAACCTTATATGCTTCTTTAAGCATTAAAATAAGTTCCGTCCCAAAAACAGAATCTTTGAATTCCTTTTCAAATTCAGAAATGAAAAATGTATCACTTACTTCGATTCTTCCAACGGGTCCACCTGACTTTTCATTAATCTCGTAGTAGTTATTTTCCGTTTTAAAATGATTGATCTCAGCAAAATCATGATCTTCTGAAGCCATCCAATAAACGGGAACAAAATTAAAATCCGGAAAATGAACTTTTAAGTAAGAACAGGTTTTAATAGTCTGTAAAATTTTATAGACAAAAAAAACAGGCCCTGAAAATAAGTTTAATTGATGTCCTGTTGTAATTGTAAATGTATCCGGAAGTTTTAAATTTTCCAGGTTTTCCTTTTGCCTAGTCGAAAGCTTAAGATTTGAAAGTTGTTGTTCAAGCACATTAAAGAGTACATCCCTCTGTTCTGATGTAAAAGATTCTTGTTTCAGATGAATCTGTTTTGTAAAATGTTCTAAAGAAAATGTACTTTCCTCAAAGCCCTCAATTTTCTGATCTAAAAAATCTTTTATTAATTGAGGTATGTTTTCTATATCATTAAATGATATTTTATTAATTGTTTTCAACTGTAATTTAGCTTTTTAGTTGAACAAATACCAAACAATTCCAAGGTTCAATCTGAAGTCATAAACCGGATAATGTGGAAATGCATAGGCTTTATTAGATGATATGAGAGTGCCAATTTGCTGTCCTTCAACAAAGAAGAACATTTTTTTCACTTTCATATTAATGTAAATATCGGCAATGGGCTGCCCTCCAATTGAAAATGAATCAGCTCTTGGTAAAATGTATTCATTAAGTATTGGAAAATATTCTCTTGAAGCAAACTTCGAGAAATAATAAACTTTCAAACCAGCTTGTATTTCAGCAGCATTTTTAAATGCTTTTGCCTGATAGAAAAAATTAACTCTTCCTATAAACCCAGGCATCGGATATAATTCTTTATTTGTCAATGCATTCTGAAATTGCACTCTTGTATTTAAATGATACTTACCAAAACTGAATGTTGCATCTCCTCCGATCTGAGAGATATTCAATGAGCTTTGACTTTGCTTTGGCATTGACGCTGCATCAAGATAGGTGTAGTTATCAATTCTAAAATAGTTAACGAACAATTCTGTTTTAAACCATTTAAGATTGATATTTCCTCCAATCTCAGTGATTGACTGATTTTTCACATCCTGCAGAACATAATTGAATTTATTATATACTGAAGTGTTTAAAAGATAATTGAATGTAGGATAGGTGCTCTGGAAATTTACTTTAGCATTTACAAAGTAATCTTTAATAGGTTCAAATTTTATATTATTTGTTGTTTTTAGATAAGTCCCGAATTGACTGCCATTTGAAAATTCTACAAATGAATTTAATTGGATTTTATCTAAAAGTTTCACCTGAAGATTTCCTACAGCTCCAATTCTGCTTTCTTTAATTTCGTTAGGAATTTGTGAAAGCGGCAAGGTAGTCTGCGTTGCACCAAATTTCAGCATTTGATAACGTACTCCAGCATCTAGCTTAAATTTTTCATTATCCCAAACCAAACTCACCGTATTGCTTAGATTATTTGAATATTTCTTGGTAGAAAGAGGAAAGCCGCTGACAATTTCTGATGGAGCATCGTACCAATATCCTTCTAGAGCCCCTTCTGTGTAATAGTATTTATTTCCCTGATTAAAAATAGTATGTCTTATCCTAAAAGGAAATTTTTCAGAATTAAAAGGTGTAAACTGATGACTTAAGTAATATCTCCTATAGCCAAACTGCGAACTTGAAGAAGCCAGATTTACTTCAGCATTGAGCCTGTTTCGAAAATCACTATTTCCACTTTGAAAAAGATCGTCCGCAACAATCCCTCCATTCTCCTGGTTATTCACATTTTGATGTAGGTAATGAGCAAACAATTCATAGTTCCCACTTTTACTAATGTAATGTCCCGAGAACAAAGTGTTATTATTGGCTGCTAACGAATTTCTATAAAGACCTTGCGACCGAAGTCCCATATATTCCAAGGCAAAATTAAAACGCTTCCCAATATTTTGAGTATATGTAGATTTCAAAATAGCCCCATTCTTTATTGAATTATGATATATAAAAGTGGCCGTTGGCGTTTTTACATCATAATATTTAACATCACTAATTCCTATAATCCCATATGATTTATTGGAAGGTAATAATGATAAATTTTGTTCTGCATTTACCTCATAAGAAAGAGGATTAAATCCAGATCCTACATTGGGAAACTGAACCCTTCCAAAGTTATCTTTGTTATTATATTGTGAAAAGATATAGGTTTTATCATAGGTCATTACTGTATCAAATATTTTCTTTTCAGAAAATTGGGTCTGATACAGATAATCATTGATAGTAGGTTTAAATATTTTTAAAGAATCCTTCTTTCCTGAATCAATAACCAGAGTATCTGCCAGTTTTTTTTCAAGCCTATTAGAATCTGTTTTATTAACTACCTGTGCATTAGAGAGACCACTAAAGAAGATAATTATAAAAAATAGGTATTTCATTCGCTAATTTTGAAATACAAAAGTACATGTTTTTTTAATAAATTAATGCTGATTTATAAACTCAACTAACTTTATAAGATCCGCTTCTTTGCCAAAATTGATTTTGTTCGACTTTATAAAATTTTCAAGTTCCTTTTTATCTATAGAGAAAGCTTCTGCAGCATCTGATATATTCTTAGGAAATTTATTGAACTGATTATTGTTTTTTAAAATAAGATACAGGTCTTTATCCTTTGCATAATAATCATTAGCATCCTTAGTATATGCATTCGTGCTTTTCTCTCCCTTTAGCAATTCTATGTTTTCTTTTTTATAAAGTGAATATTTTAAATTATCGACTAATAATACTAAGTATCCAGCTTTTGTTTTACCATTGTAGGTATAAGTAAGAGATTTATAAGTTTTATTGAGTGTCGGAAATTGTATTTTAAGATTATTTAGTTTATTTGCATAATATATTTCTTCACCTTCTTTAAATTCCATTTCATCTTCATACGCATTATAACGAAGATCCTGAACATTCTTACTAAAATCTTTTATAATTACTTTCTCAAATTTTTCACCATTGATATATGGACTTCCTTCTATGACATATTCTTTAGTTGTTGGTCGATTTGCTCTCATAAAAAAAGTTCCTGGAGAATAAGATATGTTTTCATTACCGACCTGAGCATTCATCAATGATATTGTGAAGCTACATGCAATTAAAAGTATTTTTTTCATAGTACCATTTTACAACAAAAATAACAAAATAAAAGCCACTTCATTAAGAAGCGGCTTAAATTAATGCTATAATTAGTATAATTAATTAGAGTTATCGTATCCTGGATTTGGTCTAACCAACGTTCCAGTAAGATCCGTTTCCTGTCTTGGGATAGGGAATGCATTAAGATCTTGGTTAGTACTAGCTCCAGCTGGTCTTGGAACTGCAATACCCCATCTTCTTAAATCCCATTGTCTAAGACCTTCACCAAGTAGCTCTTTCATTCTCTCTTTTCTTAGCATATCCATATCAACAGAAGTAACTGCGGTTAATCCTCTATTAGTAATAATTTTATTGTAATGAATAAGTGCTTGTGCAGAGCTACCTCCGTTTAGTTCGGCTTCAACTCCATTTAACAAAATTTCTTCATAACGAAGCATTTTGATGTTATCAGCACCAACTCCTTGTGTATATTTACCAACACCAGAGGCATTAGAATTGTACGAGAGAAATCTTTGTCCTCCTACTAGTGTAATAAATGCTTTTCGCACATCATTAGTAGCGTACTCATCTTGTGTAGCTGCATTTACTACAAGATTTCCATAACCATTAGGGTTAAGTCTTTGTCTGTAAGAACTTGTAGACAATGATGAATTAATACCAACAGCCAATTCAAAAATAGAGTTAGGAGCGGCTCCGTTCATTGTGAATCTAAAAGTTTCTTGCAATAGTGCTGCAGGCGCAACGGAATAAGCTCCACTATTAACAATATCATTTGTAAGAGATCTTACTTTTGCATAATCTCCTTTATAAAGATAAAATCTAGACATCAATCCTTTTACAGAATTAATTGTAAGTTCAGTTTTAACTGTATTGCCAGCAGAACCATTAGCGGTCATCAATTCTAATGCTTTAGTAAAATCAGCATCGATTTGTGCTTCGGTTTGTGCTATGGTAGCTCTTGGCATACGAGCTTTTGGATCATATTTTAATGGCAGTACTACTCCTAAAGACTCACCTCCAGCAATATATTTTTGTCCATACAATCTAAAAGCATCAAAAAATGCAATAGCTCTAAGTGCATAAGCCTGCCCTTGAGCATATCTTGAGTTCTTTCTATCATTATCGGTTCCCTGAATAGTTGCCATATCAGTGTTAATAACAATATTCGCTTTAGCTACTAGTTCATAGATTTTATTATATGTATCTACTGCATATGCATCATTAGAAAGCATTGTGTAGTTCATTACATTCTGATAATATCCACCCGCTAAATTACTGATCATTTCATCGGATCTTACTTCTCCATAAGCCAGGAAGTCAGCACCATAATAAGTATTTGAGCGCATAGCCGTATATCCTCCTCTAACAAACGCCTGAACTTCATTATCAGTCTTTAAAGGGGCTTGTTCTACCTCTTGGAAAAACTCTCTATCTACAAAGTCATCGGAACATGCTACATTAGTCATTGCAACACCGATTGACAATAATCCTATTTTTATTATTTTATTCATTTTTTCTTTTTTTAGAAGCTAATATTAACACCAAATAAATAAGACTTTAACACAGGTAAACTTAAGTTAGTACTTCCTGAAATATTGGTCTCTGGATCAAATTTCAATCTATCATCAAAATTATGAGTCCATGCATTATTAGCCATTACATAAAGTTGTACTGAGTTAAGCCCTGTTCCATTAAGGAAGTCACCTTTAAATGTGTAGCCAAATCTTGCATTACTTAATCTGATGTAATCTGCATCATACAAATATCTTGTAGAAGCTCCATTAGAACGCTTGTTACCACCATATAAAGGTTTTGGATTTGATGCATTTGTATTTTGAGGAGTCCAGTAATCTCCCATAACATCCCCATATCCTGGATAATTTAGAGAATACTGCCCGTCACTATAGGTATAATTTGCCCAGTTATCGTAAATCTTACCTCCAAATCCATATGTAAATTGAAGATCTAAAGCAAATCCTTTATATGAAATGCTCGTATTTGCTCCTCCAAATATTGTACTTAGGAATGATCCCTGAACAGCTTGTTGTGCTTTATTGTAATCGTTAGTTGTTTCACCGTCAACCCCATTGATATACCATAGAGGATCACCATTAGATGGGTCTACTCCCGCCCATTTTCTTAGGAAGAAAGTACGAACACCTTCTCCAACTCTAAGCGTTGTAGTACCTGTATTTACAGTCCCTCCATATAACTCTGTAACTTCATTTTTAAGAGTAGAAAGATTCGCACCAACAGACCAATTTACTTGATTTCTGTCTCCTTTAAAGATATCTGCATTTACTGCGAATTCAAAACCTTTATTTACAAGCGTTCCTACGTTGTCCAACATTACACCATATCTCAATGTTCCATTATCATTAAGAATTGCACCTTGTGATGGAGATAATGGTAGGTTATAAATCAGGTCATTTGTTTTCTTGTTATAGTATTCAGCAGTAACTGTAATTCTATTTTTTAAGAATCCTAAATCGATACCAACGTTAAATGGATTAACGGTTTCCCAAGATAAGTTTGGATTATAGATATTATAATATCTTGCTGCAGCACTGTCATTATAATTATCATCATATAAATACAAAGCATATGGGTTAGCAGTCACCTGGTTTCCTAATTTACCATAAGATGCTCTGAATTTAGCCATAGAAATAGCATTCATATCTTTAATAAAGCTTAATCTTGCCAAATCAACCCCTGCACCTACAGACCAGAAGTTACCTGCTTTACTACCTGGAGTAAATTGAGATAGAACGTCTCTACGGTATGATGCATCTAACAATAATAATTTGTCATAATCGTAGTGTCCCGTTGCCGCATAACCATATCTTGATGTAATATTTTGAGTTCCAGAATAACCATAAGGAACTACAAAATTGCTTATGGTCTGAAGCGTTGGAGTACCTACTGTAATAGCAGTATTCATCAAGAATTTTCTGTCCGTCTTATAGGCTTCCTGAATCAATGATGCTCCTACATTATGCTTTCCAAATTTCTGAGAATAATCTAAAATATTCTGTACGTTAAAGTTAAAATATCTGTTTACAGAACTTCTTTTATATCCACCGTAACCATAACCATCTCCATGAAGAGGATTCCAATAGGTATCTTCTTCAACATTGATATATTCAGGAGAGAATACAAATCTATAAGTTAAATTCTTTAGAATCTTGTATTCAACATTTAGGTTAGCAAAAGCTCTGAATGTCCCAGCCTGGATATAATTATTTTCAAGTAAATAACCTACGTTGAACTGATTATTACTTAATCTGCTGTTAGCAGGATTACCCAAATACCAAGATCCATCTGGATTTCTTGCAGGATCTGTTGGCCTGTTAAAGTACTGAGCCAACATTGGGTTAGCAAAACCACCGCCATCACTTAAAGTTCTGGTTTTACTGTGTGAGATTTGAAAATCAGTACTGATTTTCAATTTATCAGTTGCCTGATAACTCAATTTTGTAGTATATGATAATCTTTTAAAGAAAGAATTCAAAATAATACTGTTTTGATCAAACATGCTGGCAGCGGCATAATAGGTGAACTTATCATTTCCTCCTGACATACTGAAATCAGTATTTTGTTGATAACCATCCTTTCTTACAATATCTAACCAATTAGTATCGTATGGGGAGTTCATAATACCCATTGCCTGTGCATTTGCAGAAGCTGATATCTTACCGGTTAAAGCACCACTCCCTATCTGATCAATTGAATAATTGCTGTTTAGTGAATTATTGAACATATCCTTTAAATAGGTCTTATATTCTCCAGCAGTATAGTTTCTGGCCATATCAACAGCTTGTTGGTTAAAACCACTGTTAAATGATAAATTAAATCTCGGCTTTCCTTTTTTACCAGATTTGGTAGTAATTACAATTACACCAGCCCCAGCATCAGCTCCATAAACTGCAGTAGAAACTGCATCTTTTAAAACGGTAATACTTTCTACATCATCAGGACTTAAGTTAGCTAGAATATTTGTAAGAGAAGACGTTCCATTGGCAGTACCTAAGCTTCCATTAGCAATTCTAACACCATCAAGAATATAAATAGGTGATGTTACCCCATTAATAGAAGATACCCCTCTAACTCTAACATTTGCAAATCCACCTGGCTGGCCAGAGGCACTACCCGTTTGAACCCCGGTTACTCTACCTTGCAACATTTTATCAACAGAAGCAACTGGCAAATCTTCAATTGCTTTAGCTGTCATAGTACTTGTAGCTCCTGTAATTTCCTGCACAGTCTTTTTTTGCCCAAACCCTACCATAACAACTTCCTCGATCTGAGTTTCCTTCACAGTGTCGTTGGTTTTCTTTTGAGCAATCACAGCTTGGCCTGTAAAAAACAAAACACCAGCTGTTAATACACGTAATTTCACATTCATATTAACAAATTTTAATATATTAAGGGAGCAAATATGTTAATAAATATTAACACTTACAAGTTTTTGAGGTCGTGGTAAATATCCCGTTTACTTTCAATTACGATTAATAATTTGTCAAAACCACTTGAATTTAACAAAAAATAACATTTGTCTTTTTTATAAAACAAATATTTTACTTTTCAAAATATTTTTAACAAATTTTTATCATCTTAAAAAATATTATTTAGAATAATTATAAATTATATTTTTGAAAACAAAAAAGACCACTTTGAGTAAAGTGGTCTCTTTTTCTATAAATAGTGAATTATTTCAACTTTTTCTTAACGGCAACTTCTTCATAAACTTCAAGAATATCACCAATTTCAATATCATTGTAACCTTTTAAGTTCAATCCACATTCGTATCCTTTCGTTACTTCTCTTACATCATCTTTAAAACGTTTTAAGCTTTCCAGTTCACCGTCGAATTTAACGATACCATCTCTTAAAACTCTTACTTTTCCACTTCTTGTAACTTTTCCTGAAAGAACCATACATCCTGCAATTGTTCCAACCTTCGAAATCTTAAATACTTCTCTGATCTCAACATTACCAATTACCTGTTCTTTAATTTCTGGAGAAAGCATACCTTCCATTGCTTCTTTAACCTCATCAATAGCAGCATAGATCACAGAGTATGTTCTGATCTCAATCTCTTCTTTATCTGCTAATTCTTTAGCATTACCACCAGCTCTAACATTAAATCCAATAATGATAGCATCTGATGCAGTAGCAAGGTTCACATCAGATTCAGTGATCTGACCAACCCCTTTATGCAAGATATTTACACTGATTTCTTCAGTAGAAAGTCTTTGTAACTGATCTGAAAGTGCTTCAACAGAACCATCCACGTCACCTTTTAAGATGATGTTCAATTCTTTGAATTCACCCAGTGCAATTCTTCTTCCAAGTTCTTCAAGCGTAGTGTGCTTCTTAGTTCTTATTGAAAGTTCTCTTTGAAGCTGCTCTCTCTTATTAGCGATCGTTTTAGCTTCTCCTTCATCTTCATATACTTTAAACTTATCACCTGCAGTAGGAGCTCCATCTAAACCTAAAATAGTAACAGGAATTGATGGACCTGCTTCCGTAAGATTTCTACCCCTTTCGTCAAGCATTGCTTTTACCTTACCATGGTTTTTACCTGCCAGTACATAGTCACCAACTTTTAAAGTTCCTGTTTGTACAAGCATGGTAGCAACATACCCTCTTCCTTTATCTAGTGAAGCTTCAATAACAACACCTTGAGCATTTCTATCTGGATTAGCTTTTAGATCAAGCATTTCTGCCTGAAGTAATACCTTCTCTAATAGAACATCCATGTTATTACCAAACTTTGCTGAAATTTCCTGTGCCTGAACATTACCACCCCATTCTTCAACTAAAATATTCATACCAGAAAGTTGCTGACGAATATTATCAGGATTTGCAGATGGTCTGTCAACTTTATTCAATGCAATAATCATTGGCACACCTGCAGCCTGTGCGTGAGAAATAGCTTCTCTGGTTTGAGGCATTACATCATCATCTGCTGCAATTACAATAATTGCAATATCCGTGATCTGAGCACCTCTGGCTCTCATTGCAGTAAATGCTTCGTGACCCGGTGTATCTAAGAATGTTATTCTTTGTCCATTTTCCAGTTTCACGTTATAGGCTCCAATATGCTGTGTAATACCTCCTGACTCACCAGCAATAACATTTGTTTTTCTGATGTAGTCAAGTAGGGACGTTTTACCGTGGTCAACGTGTCCCATTACCGTTACAATTGGTGCTCTTGGAGAAAGATCCTCCTCTGTATCCATATCCTCTTCAGACTCTACCTCTTCCAGGTCTGCATCTGAGAATTCAATTTTATAACCAAATTCATCTGCAACTAATAACAACGTATCAGCTTCAAGTCTTTGGTTCATTGTTACCATAACTCCTAATGAGAAACAAGCAGAAATAACTTCCGTTGGTGAAACATTCATTAAACTAGCTAATTCACCTACTGTAATAAACTCAGTAACTTTTAATGTTCTGTCTTGAGCATCAATTTCCTGCTGACGTTCATCTTGTTCTCTACGGTAAGTTCTCTTATCTTTTCTATGCTTAGCAGACTTAGATTTACCTCCTTTATTTGTTAATTTCTCAAGGGTTTCTTTAATCTGGTTCTTAACTTGTTCATCAGTTAATTCAACAGGCATAGTTCTCTGCCCAGGTCTGTTGTTATTGTTTCCACCCGGACCTTTTTTGAACCCTCCTCCTTGACCTGGAGGACGACTTCCCTGATTGTTATTATTATAAGGACGGTTTCCACCTGGCCCACTTTGACCCGGGGGACGGTTTCCACCTGGCCCACCTTGTCCTTGAGGACGGTTACCACCAGGCCCACCTTGACCTTGGGGACGATTCTGACCGCCTCCCTGGTTATTGTTATTACCACCACCTTGTTGGTTGTTTCCTGTATTCTGTTGATTAGGACCACCAGGTTTTTCTATTCTTTTTCTTTTCTTTTTCGCCCCTGAATTTGGCTTTGGAGCAAATTGAGTTAAGTCAATTTTCTCACCAACAATTTTAGGACCGTCTAATTTTTGATAAACTGTTTCAATTTTCTGAGGCTCTTGAGGCTGCTCATCATTTTTTTTAGGCTCTTCTTTCACCTCAGCAATTGGTTTATTTTCAGTTTCAACAACTGGTTTCGGAGTTTCTTTCACAACTTCAATTGGTTTTTCTTCAGCTTTTTTCTCCTCCACTTTTGGTTTATCTTTTTTAACAGGTCTGTTTCTGGTTTCTATTTGAGATAAATCAATTTTATCCAGAACTTTAAATTCCTGTTTTTCGGGAGCTGCTTTAACTTCAGCTTCCGGTTCTGGCACTACCTCTTCCTTCTTCTCTTCAACAGGAGCCACAGGAATAACAGGAGCATCAGAAGTTTCTTCAACTTCAGGTTTTTTAGAATCCAAATCTATTTTACCTAAAATCTTAGTTTCTGGTTTATTAGCTTTAGCTCTTATTACTTCAGGGGTTTTCTTTTCTTCAATTTCCAGTTTTTCTTCTGGAACCTTAATGATCACCACCTCATGGGAAGCTTTACGTTGTTCGCCATCCTTGGCAAACTCAGCCTCCAATGCAGAATATGCCGCTTCTTCTAATTGAGCGTTAGGATTGTTTTCAACCTCGAAATCCTTTGACTGTAAAAACTCTACTAATCTGGACATCGAAATGTTGAATTCCTTAACCGCTTTATTTAATCTTATTTTTGGCATTTATATTATTTACTATTTTTTTAATTCTTAAAATTAAAGTATTTCTTTTTTACTTTTTGTTAAAATTTATTCAAAAATCTTAATCTTCAAATTCTTCTCTCAGAATGCGTTTTACATCTTCAATAGTTTCCTCTTCCAAGTCAACCATATTTAAAAGACTCTCAGTATCTTTATCTAATACCGATTTCGCAGTAGTAAGACCTACTTTCTTAAATTCATCCAAAATCCACTGCTCGATATCGTCATTAAATTCTCTCAAATCAACATCGTCATCCTCGCTAGACTCTCTATATACATCAATTTCATATCCTGTCAACCAAGAAGCCAATCTGATATTCTGACCTTGTTTTCCGATTACCTTAGAAATTTCTTCTACAGGGGTATAAACTAATGCATAGCTACTGTTCTCATTGATGTCAATTTTATTGATAGTAACATTTCCTAATGCTCTTTTCACTAAAATTTCAGGATTCTTAGACCACTGAATAACATCTATATTCTCATTTTTCAACTCTCTTACAACTCCATGAATTCTGGATCCTTTAACACCCACACAAGCACCAACCGGATCAATTCTATCATCATAAGCATCTACTGCAATTTTTGCCTTTTCTCCAGGAATCCTTACTACTTTTTTCAGCATGATCGTTCCATCTTGGATCTCAGGAATTTCAAGCTCCAATAGTTTTTCAAGAAACTTAGGTGCAGTTCTTGAAATAATGATCTGCGGCTTAGATCCTTTAAAATCTACTGATTCAACAATAGCTCTGATATTTTCACCTTTTTTAAAGAAGTCTGAAGGAATCTGATTTTCTTTTGGTAAAATAAATTCATTTCCCTCATCATCCAACAAAATTACATGTTTGTGACGAATATGGTGAATCTCTCCAACTACAATCTCTCCAATTCTATCTCTGAACTGCTCATACAACATTGCATTATTGTGCTCCTGCAGTTTTGTAGCTAAAATTTGCTTTAAAGTTAAAATATTCCTTCTTCCTAATTGTGCAACAGGAATTTCCATCGTGAAATCTTCACCTACTTCAAAAGTCGGGTCGATTTTTTTTGCTTCAGAAATCTCAATTTCCAAATCATCATCTTCCGACATTTCATCCTCAACAATTGTTTTATTTAAAAATATCTGAAAATCTCCTTTATCGGGGTTTACAATTACATCAAAATGATCATCTGAATCAAATCTCTTTCTTAAAAGAGTTTTCAGTGAATCTTCAATAATTGCCATAAGATCAATCTTACTGATCCCCTTTTCGTCTTTAAAATCACCAAAGGATTCAATCAACGCTATATTATCCATTTATTCTTTTTTCTTTTTAAAATTTAATTACTACTAATGCTTTTTTAATCTCAGAGTAAGGAATTTCCTTTTCCTCTTCCACATCTACCTTACCTTTTCCAATATCTTTTGGTTTACGGTAACGCAAAACAAGTGTGATTTTCTCTTCATCCACTTTTGACAATTCACCCTCAATTTTAGAAGAATCTTCAAGTAAAATCTCAATCTCTCTTCCTATATTTTTGTTAAATTGCCTTGGAGTCGACATTGGCTCACTTAATCCAGCAGACATTACCTGAAGGCTAAAATCATGCTCTTCGCGATCCATATTGAACTCTATTGCACGACTTGCATCAAGACAGTCCTGCAAAGAAACTCCATTATCACCATCTAAAATCACCGTAATATCATCCCCCGCAGAAATCTTTAAATCAGTAAGAAATAAATCTTTTCTGGTCTCGAGGAATCCATTTAATAATTCTTCAATTTTCTTTCTAAACTCCATAAATTTTATGCTTGATCTACAGTACGAAAAAAGGCTTTCTTCCGAAGCCTTCCCATTTTTTTCCGTAAATCCTCTGCAAATATAATATTTTTTTTCTAAAAAAGCAAAATCATCTTATTATCAGATAAATAACCATAGGATCTATTAACATTAAATTTAAAGAGGTGTTGAAAGTATTTTTATTATTTTTGTCCTGAATTTTAAAAACATACATTTTGAATATAACAATTGTAGGAACGGGTTATGTAGGATTAGTTACAGGAACTACCCTTGCAGAACTTGGCAATTCAGTATACTGTGTTGATATTGATGAAAAGAAAGTAGAAGGTATGAAAAACGGCATTGTTCCCATTTATGAGCCGAACCTTGAAGAAATGTTCCACAGAAACATTCAATCCCAAAGATTATTTTTCACCACCAATTTAAAGGAAGCGTTAGACAAAAGTGAAGTTGTATACCTCGCACTCCCTACCCCTCCGGGAGAAGATGGTTCAGCGGATCTGTCCTATGTACTTGGTGTGGCTAATGACATTGGAGAAATGATGACAGAATATAAAGTCATCGTTAATAAAAGTACGGTTCCTGTAGGAACTGCAGATAAAGTAAGAGAAGTGATCTCTTCAAAAACAGACATTTCTTTTGACGTTGTCTCTAATCCAGAATTTCTTAGAGAAGGTTTTGCTGTAGAAGACTCAATGAATCCTGCGAGAGTAGTGGTAGGATCAAGTTCTGAAAGAGCAAAGAATATCATGTCTAAAATTTACCAACCATTTACCAATACTGGGATTCCAATTATTTTCATGGATGAAAAATCATCTGAACTTACCAAGTATGCCTCAAATTCTTTCTTAGCGGTAAAAATTACTTTTATGAATGAGATCGCCAATTACTGTGAAAAAGTGGGTGCTGATGTAGATAAAGTGAGACTGGGAATGGGAAGTGATGATAGAATTGGACACCGCTTTTTATTTCCTGGAATCGGATATGGGGGAAGTTGTTTTCCTAAAGATGTGAAGGCTTTAATAAAATCCGGAAAGCAAGAAGATTTTAATTTTCAAATTTTAGAAGCAACCGAAAATGTAAACATTGCTCAAAAAGTAATTTTGGTTTCGGAAATTGAAAAATACTTTGACGGAAACCTTAAAGGAAAAAAAATAGCAGTATGGGGATTAGCCTTTAAGGCAAATACAGATGACATCCGCGAAGCATCTTCTTTAGATAATATAGATCTTTTATTGAAAAAGGGAGCCGAGATAGTTGCCTATGATCTTGTCGCAGAAAATAATGTTCAAAAGATCATTGGGAATCAAATTCAATATGCAAAAACAATGTATGAAGCTTTAGAAGAAGCAGATGCATTATTTATTGCAACAGAATGGCCGGAATTCAAAAATCCAAATTTTGAACTTATGGCAGAGAAGATGAAAAACAAGGTTATTTTCGATGGAAGAAATATGTATCCCTTGGAAGTCCCTAAGCAATATGGATTCTATTATAAAAGTATAGGAAGACAAACGGTACTTAATTAATGAATTCAAAAATAACACACGCTATTCTTTACCAGTATATAGGCTACTGCTATAACATTAACATTTAAGAAAAAGAACAAGTCTATACATTATATTATAGATGGTGTAAAATGTATCTTAATACTTTTACTATCTTTAACCTTTAACTTTTTTCAAAATATTAAAATGAAAAATATAATCATCACAGGAGGAGCAGGTTTTATCGGCTCTCATGTTGTAAGAGAATTTGTAAAAAATAATCCCAATACAACAATCATTAATCTTGATGCTCTTACCTACGCAGGAAATCTGGAAAATTTAAAAGATATCGAAAACGAACCCAATTATATTTTCGAAAAAGCAGACATAACAAAACCTGAGGAACTAAGAACGGTTTTTGAAAAATATAATCCGGATGCCGTAATACATTTAGCTGCTGAAAGCCATGTAGACAGAAGTATTACCGACCCTATGGCATTTATCAATACAAACGTTAATGGTACTGCCAACCTTCTTAATCTATGTAAAGAATTCTGGACCTTAAATCCAGATCATACTCATGGGAGATTTCCAAACGAACCCAGACAAAACTTATTCTATCATGTTTCTACTGACGAAGTATATGGAAGTTTAGGCGAAACAGGATTTTTTCTGGAGACAACAGCTTATGATCCGCAGTCTCCTTATTCCGCTTCTAAAGCAGCGTCTGACCATTTAGTACGAGCATATGGAAATACCTATGGTATGCCTTTTATCGTTTCTAACTGTTCAAATAATTATGGCCCAAATCATTTCCCAGAAAAGTTAATTCCGCTTTGTATTTTTAATATTATCAATGAAAAGCCATTGCCTATTTATGGAGATGGGAAATATACAAGAGATTGGTTATTTGTAATTGATCACGCAAGAGCTATTCATCAGATTTTCAATGAAGCTAAAACGGGAGAAACCTATAATATCGGAGGCTTTAATGAATGGCAAAATATTGATTTGGTAAAAGAACTGATCAGTCAGATGGATTCTAAACTTGGAAAACAAGAAGGTTATTCCGAAAAGCTGATCACTTTCGTAAAAGACAGACCGGGACATGACAAACGTTACGCTATTGATGCTACAAAACTGAACAAGGATCTGGGCTGGGAACCATCTGTAACTTTTGAACAAGGATTATCAAAAACTATTGACTGGTATCTTGAAAACAAGGAATGGCTTGAGAATGTAACTTCTGGAGATTATCAGAAATACTACGAAAATCAATATAATTAATTTATAAATACAAACAGATGAAAGGTATTATCCTTGCCGGAGGCTCCGGAACAAGACTTTATCCCCTTACAATTGCCGTAAGTAAGCAGTTGATGCCGGTTTATGACAAACCAATGATTTATTACCCCCTCTCAACATTATTATTAGCCGGAATTAAAGACATACTTATCATTACTACCCCTCATGATCAGGAAGGCTTTATTAAACTTTTAGGAGACGGCTCTCAGATAGGCTGCAATATAGAGTACATGGTCCAGCCAAGCCCCGATGGTCTGGCACAAGCATTTATCCTTGGAGATTCTTTTATTGGAAATGATCCTGTAGCATTAGTGCTTGGGGATAACATTTTTTATGGCTCAGAAATGGGAACTTTATTAAAAAACAAAACAAATCCTGATGGAGGTGTTGTTTTTGCTTACCATGTTTCTGATCCCGAAAGATATGGTGTTGTCGAATTTGATCAGGATTTCAAGGCTGTATCTATAGAAGAAAAGCCTGTTCATCCAAAATCAAATTATGCAGTTCCTGGTTTATATTTTTATGACAATGAAGTTGTAGAGATCGCTAAAAACATACAACCCTCAGCTCGTGGCGAGCTCGAAATCACAGATGTAAACAATGTCTATCTTAAAAAAGGAAAACTTGAAGTTGGTGTTTTAGACAGGGGAACGGCCTGGTTAGACACAGGAACATTTGACTCTCTTCATGATGCCTCAGAGTTTGTAAGTGTTATTGAAAAAAGACAAGGCTTTAAAATTGGATGTATTGAAGAAATTGCATTCAGAAATAAATTTATTGACGAGGAGAAGCTTTTAAACACGGCTTTAAAATATGGGAAAAGTGGGTATGGAAAATATCTCACTCAACTTGTAAACAAATAATTTTTACCATAGAAATTTATAAAGCTGTTGTCTTCATTGGTTACAGCTTTTGTTTATAATAATAAATATCAATATATTAGTTATTATTTTTGGTTTTTACATGAATAACAATTCATAATATCTGGAACTATGAGAAAATTAATTATTGTAAATTTGCATAAACTTAACACAAATGATTGAACCACAACAAAAGTGGACAGAAACAATTGAAGCTAATCATTCTCTCTTTGATTTAAAATTCAAAGAGGTATGGAGATATAAGGATCTTATTTATATGTTTGTAAAGAGAGACTTTGTATCCAGCTTTAAACAAACCGTGCTTGGACCCATATGGTTTTTTATCAATCCTATTTTTACAACAATTACCTATTTAATTGTTTTTGGAAGAATAGCCAAACTACCAACTGACGGAGCTCCACCTCTACTTTTTTATCTGGCTGGAATTACGCTTTGGAACTACTTTTCAACTTCATTAACGGGTACATCCTATACCTTCGCCGGAAATGCTGGCATCTTTGGAAAAGTTTATTTTCCAAGATTGGTAACTCCTTTATCAATTGTAATTTCCAACCTAATGAGGTTTGGTGTACAATTCATACTATTTATAATGGTATGGGGATATTATTTCGCAAAAGGAGAAGCACATCCAAATATCTGGATACTTGCTACCCCCTTCCTGGTTATTCTTATGGCGCTTTTTGCATTAGGTGTGGGAATGATTTTTTCTTCTCTCACAACAAAATATAAGGATTTGAATATGCTTCTTGGATTTGGTGTAAGTTTATATATGTATGCTACCCCAGTTATATATCCGACATCTTCACTTCCTGCAGGTTTCAAAAGCCTGGCTTATTATAATCCTTTGACAGGTATTTTCGAATGCTTTAAATATGCATGGCTGGGTGTTGGAAATTTTTCTCCACTCATGCTAGGAATCAGTACGGGCATAATCCTGGTACTTCTAGCGATAGGAACTGTTATTTTTAACAGGGTTGAAAAAACTTTTATGGATACTGTATAATTAAAACAGTAAAAAACTGTTAGAATTTATAGTAGAAGTCTAATTCTTTAAATTAAAAAACATGCTGGCTTTAAAAGCTGAAAATATATCAAAACAGTACCGCTTAGGACAAGTGGGTACAGGAACTCTTACTCATGATCTAAACAGATTCTGGTATAGAGTAAGAGGCAAAGAAGATCCCTATTTAAAAATTGGAGACACCAATGACAGAACGACAAAAGGCGATTCTGAATATGTATGGTCACTTCGTGATATCGACTTTGAAGTAGAACAGGGAGATGCTGTTGGAATCATTGGCAGAAATGGAGCTGGTAAATCTACTTTATTAAAACTTTTAAGTAAAGTAACTAAACCTACCACAGGCAAAATATACACGCAAGGAAGAATTGCATCATTATTGGAAGTAGGAACTGGATTTCATCCTGAAATGACGGGCCGGGAAAATGTTTTCCTAAATGGTGCTATTTTAGGAATGACGCGTAAAGAAATCAAGCGCAAATTTGATGAAATAGTAGATTTTTCTGGTGTTGAAAGATATATCGATACCCCAGTAAAAAGATATTCTTCGGGGATGTATGTGCGATTAGCCTTTGCCGTTGCGGCCCATCTTGAATCAGAAATTCTTATCGTAGATGAAGTTCTAGCTGTTGGAGATGCCGATTTTCAAAAAAAATGCCTTGGAAAGATGGGTGATGTTACGAAAGGAGAAGGAAGAACTATTCTTTTTGTAAGCCATAATATGACCGCTATAAAAGAACTTTGTAAAAGTGGACTTTTATTAAATCAGGGGCATCTGGATTATTCTGGAAATATTCTACAAACTATTACAGAGTATCAAAAAAATGCAGAAAGACAAAGTAGTTATATCCATGAGGGTTCTCTGGAGACAGCTTTAGGAAATGAAAATATCAGGATATTGGAATTCTCTACGAAACCAATACAAGGACCATTTCTAGATATTGAATCTGGGATTAAAATAAGATTGAGATTTTATAATTTCAAAGAGAATATCAATCTGGATACTACATTCGAATTGAGAACCTATGAAGAAGCTGTAGTTTTTCATACGGGAGCCTTCGTAGCAACAAACAACAGTTCCCGAAAAAAAGAATACATAGTAGAATTTGAAATTCCTTCCAATCTTCTTAATGCAGGAAATTATTATTTCAAATTAATTTTCGGGGAAGATCAAAAAATCCCTCTTTATATAGCCAATGAAATTATAGGTTTTGAAGTTGAGAATGTTAAACGTGGTACTAATATAAATTCTCTACCGGGAATTATTAGACCAGATTTTAAATATGATATAAAATAACAGTAATGGACAAGGTTCAATATTTTGATTTAGATAAAATTGGTAATTCTTCTCTTGGCTTTATTACAGTAGCCGAGGGCTTAAAGAACGTGCCTTTTGATGTCAAACGTGTATATTGGACTTACTATACTCCTCAAGATGTGATGAGAGGAGGTCATGCTCATAAAAATCTTAAGCAAATCATATTTGCTGTATCAGGAACAATAGAGTTTAATATCGAAGATAAAAATGGTAATAAAGAAACCTTTATACTAGATAATCCTTCTAGAGGAATATATATCCCAAAATTAATCTGGCGGGATATTAAATTCTCACACAGTGCGGTATTACTCTGTTTAGCATCTGAACTTTACGACGAAAACGACTACTTTAGAAGTTATGAAGAATTTACCTCATACCCTTCTCCATCTGAAGTGTTACATCTGGTAGATTATACTGAAGAAATTCTGGATAAATCGTGGAATTGGCTTAATGATCCTGAAATTAAAAAGCTTACCAATACACCTGATTTTACAAGAGAAGATCAGAAAATATGGTTTAGCAAACTTGAGGATATGAAAAACTATGATATTAAAGGTATTGCTTTTGGTGAGCAAATTATTGGCGTTGCAGGTCTAAAAAAAATTGACCTCAACAACAAAGATGCTGAGTATTTTGGTTATATCGGAGAAAAGCAATTTTGGGGGAAAGGTCTAAGCAAACAAATATTATCTGAAATATTGCGCAGTGCAAAGGAAGAGCACAAGTTAGAAAGCATCTATCTAAATGTTATTCCTGATAATATTAGAGCTATCAAAGCTTATGAAAATTTTGGATTCAGAATAGAGTTGATCGTAAAAGATAACGTAAAAATGTCTTTAAAGTTATAATGGATATAGAACTAACACGATATCATGTTACCCAGAAAGTCATTTGGGATACTTTCATAAGGGAAAGCAAAAATGGATTATTCTTTTTTGAAAGGGATTATATGGATTATCATGCTGACCGCTTTAATGATCATTCTTTGATTTTCATTAAAAAAGATCAGATCATTGCTGCTTTTCCAGCGAATGAAATAGATAAGGAAATTTTTTCTCACGCCGGATTAACTTATGGATCTTTGGTTATCAGTGAAAAAACTAAAACTGTTGAGGTCTTAGAAATATTTACACTTTTAATCAACTACTACAAGAATAGTGGTTTTAGCAAATTACTTTATAAAGCAATTCCGTCTATCTTCTTTGAGCAACCTTCGCAGGAAGACCTGTATGCTTTATTTTTAAATAATGCACAACTTATCAGACGAGATATCTCTTCGGTGTTACCTATCCAAAATAGGTTACCTTTAGCAAATTCACCTGCAAGAAGATATAAAAAATGTTCCAAGTTAAATCTTGAGATTAAAGAGAATAAAAATTTTGAAAATTACTGGACACTTCTAACGAATGTCCTTGCATCAAACCATGGAGCTAAACCTGTACACAGTCTACAGGAAATTCAACAGTTAGCAGAAAAATTCCCAAATAATATCAAACTATACGAAGTTACAGAAAATGAAGAGCTACTGAGTGGTACCTTAATTTTCGACTTTGGTAAAGTCCTTCATACACAATACCTCGCGAATTCTGAGAAGGGCAGGGAAATTGGTGCTTTGGACTATCTTATTATCAAGCTGCTTGAAGAACAATTTCAAGACAGACCCTATTTTAGTTTCGGAATCTCTACTGAAAATCAGGGAAGATTTTTAAATGAAGGTCTGATCAACCAAAAAGAGATGTATGGTGGGAGGGCTATTTGTAATGATTTTTATGAAATTACTTTAAATTAAAACCAAATGATTAGTTTTTTAAATTTAAAAAAAATAAACCTTAAATATCAAGAAGAAATTGAAAACAAACTTTTGGAAGTTTTCAGGAGCGGATGGTATTTATTGGGAGATGAGCTTAAGAATTTCGAAACCAATTTAGCTCATTATATTGGTTCAAAATATGCTTTAGGAGTAGCAAACGGACTGGATGCTTTACGATTAATATTCCGCGCCTACATAGAGCTGGGCATTATGAAACCTGGAGATGAGGTCATTGTCCCTGCAAACACTTACATCGCTTCTATTCTGGCTTTATCGGATAATGGATTAATCCCTGTTTTTGTAGAGCCGGAAATAAATACATACAATATTGACATTTCAAAAATTGAAGAAAAACTCACTTCGAAAACAAAAGCAATACTAATCGTTCATCTGCAGGGTAGAATTGTTTTTTCTGAAGAATTAAGAAAAATAGCACAGGACCATAAACTAAAAATTGTAGAGGATAATGCACAGGCTATCGGAGCAGAATGGAATAATATTAAATCAGGAAACCTGGGTGATGCAGCTGGATTCAGCTTTTATCCCGGTAAAAATTTAGGTGCTCTGGGTGATGCTGGTGCAGTAACAACAAATGATAAAGATTTATTTGAGACCATCCGTGCATTAGGAAACTATGGTTCTAATCAAAAATATGTCAACATATACAAGGGTCTTAATTCCAGATTGGACGAAATACAAGCTGGAGTACTGGATATTAAATTAAAGTATATTGAAGAAGAAAATGATGCGCGAAGACTAATTGCGAAAAAATTCATTGAGGAAATAACTAATCCAAAAATCATTCTTCCAGAAAATCCAGAAGATGAAAAGGAACATGTATGGCATGTGTTTGTTATTAGAACAGAAAATAGAGACAATCTTCAAAGCTACCTCAATGAAAAGGGGATCCACACAATTATCCATTACCCTATTCCACCTCATAAGCAAGAAGCTTATAAAGAAATGAATACGCTATCTTTTCCAATTAGTGAAAAGATACATGAGGAAGTATTGAGTTTACCTATTTCATCTATTTTAGATACGGAAGAAATTGAAACCATTATTAAAGCTATAAATGAATATTAATGGTGAACAATCCTTTAGTAACAGTTATTATCGTTTCATATAATCATTCCGGTTATATTAAAGAATGCCTGGATAGCATAAAAAATCAAACTTATGAGAACATTCAATTAATTGTGGGAGATGATGCTTCACCAGATAATTCTGTAGAAGTCTTCGAAAATTGGATTAATGACAATAAGTATACTGCTGAAAAAAATTTCCATTCCAAGAATACTGGTTTAGCTGAGATGCTTAATGAATGTATAAAATTCGCTAAAGGAAAGTATATTAAACTTATTGCAGCTGACGATTATTTGCACCCGGAGTTTTTGGAAAAATGTGTAAAAACATTGGAAAACAAAGATGATAAGTTTGCTGTGGTTTTTTCATCAGCATATATTGTAGAGGAAGATAAAAATTTAGTTGAGTATTATGGGAATTTTGATTTCTATAGAGATGAATATCAGTTTAGAAAACTTGAGAAAACAAGAAATTTTGTACCGGCTGTCAGCGCATTGATCAAAACTAAAGCTCTTCTTGAAACAGGATCTTATAATAAAGATATTCTTTTGGAAGATTACGATAAATGGTTACAAATAAATGAAAAACATTTTTTTGCTTTTATTCCGGAACACCTTGCTTATTATAGAAAGCACGAAGAAAACATTTCAACCTTAAAGGCCCGAGTGGTTTTCGTTGAAGAAATACTGTTGAGACTACAATATGACACAGAGTTAGATAATAAATCGGAACTTAATAATAGTGTCAAGAAAATTTATATTACATCAACTAACAAGAAAGAACTAAAAAAGACTTTTGAAAAATATAATCAGTACAAGGGAAAAGAACCTTGGCTGAATTTTTGTTTGAAATATCGTTTACCTATTAAACTCTATCATCTAAAATATAAATTTTTCTAATGTTCTTAAGGCTAAAAAATTATATCCATAGAAAAATAGCTTCTTTTATTACTGATCTTGAAGTACAAAAAAAGAAGAAACTTTGGCGGGCTTTTAACGCAAAACCAACTATTACAATTCACCATACTTTTGCCCCTCAAGATGTTAATATCTTTAAAGGAAATGAGGGCGAATTTGGTAATATAGCTATTGGTGAACGGTTTTTCGTGAGAGATTACTGTAATATTTCAGTGCTTCCAAATGCTTCACTAACTATTGGCAGTGGGGTTTTCTTTAATAATTATTCTTCAATTAATTGTATCGATAATATTACCATTGGTGATGATACTATATTCGGAGAAGGTGTAAAATTATATGATCACAATCATGAGTACGGGTTCAATCCCAATTTCTTTATAGATAAAACAGCCTTTAAGACTTCACCGATAATTATAGGTAATAATTGCTGGATAGGAAGTAATACAGTCATATTAAAAGGAGTTAACATCGGCGACAATTGTATTATTGGTGCTGGATGTGTTATTCATAAATCTATCCCGGCTAATACTATTGTAAAAAACAGTCAAAATTTAATATTCGAATCTTTGCAAAATGAATGAAACAAAAAAAATATTAGTTATATCTCATGAAGCATCTTTATCAGGTGCTCCAATACTATTGTTGAGTGTATTAAAAAAGCTTAAACAAGAAAAAAAGAATTTTAGCATTGATATTCTATTATTAAGAGCAGGACAGCTTTTTGAAGATTTTGCTAAAATTTCTGACAACAAAATTATTGTAGCTAGTTATTATAATCAATCATTTTCTTTTATCAATAGAAATTTTAAAAAACTTCAGGCTGCATTTTTTCCAACAGCAGAAACCAGAGAGGAACAGATTGAAAAGATAACCGGAAGATTATTTTCTAACAATTATGATTTGGTATATGGAAATACTGCAGAAACACTAATTTGGACAATACCCTTTTACAAAAAGAACATTCCTACCATTGTAGCCATCCACGAACTGGCTTTTGGAGTAGAAAGTTCTTACTCAAAAGAATTTATTTTAGAAAACGTATCCAATGTTTCTACTATTATTGCGGGATCAAATGCTGTAGCAGAGAACCTGATTACCAGATATGGAGCAAAACCAGAAAAAATTAAAGTCATTCATTCTTTTGTCGATGAAGTAATTGATATTCAAAAAGATACGACAGCTTTAAAAAAAGAGCTCAATATTTCTGATAATGAATTAGTTATTGGTATTGCAAGCTCTCAGGAATTGCGTAAAGGAACGGATTTAGTACCTCTCCTTGTAAAAAAAATAGCAGATCAGACAGATATAGATTTTAAATTCATTAACCTTGGTGGAACTTCCAAAATTGGCCCTGTAAAATGTTCAAAGCTAGATGCTGAAAAACTTGGAGTAGATGATAAAATCATATATGTAGATCACAACAAATTTCCAAACGACTATATTAATATTTTTGATATTTTCCTCTTACTATCCCGGGAAGATCCGTTTCCTCTTGTAATGCTTACTGCAGCAAAACTTAAAAAACCTATTGTTGCATTTGAACAAAGTGGCGGCGCAGTAGAATTTCTTGAAAATGGTTTTGGTGTTCTTGCCCCTTATCTTGATTTGGATACTATGGCTTCTGAGATCGTTAAGCTATTACAGAGCAAAGAATTAAGAGAAAATTATGGAATTAAAATCCAGAATAAACTAGAACTGGAATATTCTGAAAAAAGACTGACTACTGATATCTTTCAGACGATGGACAATCTATTGAAATAAAATTAGTGAATACTTTTATATGATCTCTATCATTATATCTTCATATCTTCCTCAGTATTTCTCTGCATTGGAAAATAATATTGCAGAAACGATTGGTGTACCCTACGAAATTATCAAAATTGATAATCCTGGATTAATGGGGATCTGCAAGGCATACAATATGGGAGCAGAAAAAGCTAAATATGATTATTTTTTATTCATCCATGAGGATATTTTATTTCATACAGATAAATGGGGCGAGAAATTAATAACCCACCTCAACCGACCTGGAACAGGTGTTATCGGACTTGCCGGCTCTTCCTATGTCCCTGTTGCACCTTCCAGTTGGACCGTTTCAGAAAAATATAATTTCATCAATATTTTGCAGGGAAATAAAGAAAATGCCGAATCCTATCTAATTAATAAAGTCTCTGGAAATACAAATCCGGTTTATGCCGTAGATGGTGTATTTCTAGGTATTAAAAAGGAAAATTTCTTTGATTTTAAATTCGATGAAGATATTAATGGGTTTCACGGTTATGATCTGGATTTTACATTAAGGGTATCAAAAAGACTTCAAAATTACGTAATCGATAATATACTTATACAACATTTCTCTGGCGGAAATCTGGATAAAAAGTGGTTGGATTCCAACATAAAAATTAAAGAAAAAATTGGATCTGATTTTCAAAAAACAATTGACAATACCACCGAGAAAAAAATATTTTCCGGCTTTTTACATAAATATTTTGAATACTACCCGATTAATAGGAAAACGCTTTTATTTACACTAAAATTTTATCCTTATAAGTATTTAGATTTCAGACAACATCTATTTTTTATTAAAAAATATTTTAATTACATTAGATATGCATCTCAGATTAATAGAAAATTAAAAGTAGATCTTTAATTTTATTTTTAATAATACTAACTTTAACAATAATTAGTTACACACAATATCAAAAGACACAATATGATCATAGGAAACGGGCTTATTGCTAGTTCATTACAAAATATCGATTCGGACAAAATACTTTTCTTCGCTTCAGGAGTTTCAAATTCTCTTGAAACAAAAAAAGCAGAATTTGAAAGAGAATTCAATCTTTTAAGCAACGCCCTTGAAAATTACAGCGAAAAGAAGTTTATCTATTTCTCCACATTGAGTGTTCAGGATCAATCAAAACAGGACAGCTTTTATGTACTGCATAAGTTGGAAATGGAAAATTATATTAAAAGTAAATCTGACAATTACCTTATTCTAAGAATTGGTAATATCGTAGGGAAAGGTGGAAATCCTAATACTCTTTTTAATTTTCTTAAAACAAAAATTAAAACCAATAGTAAATTCATACTTCACCGAAATGCCAGAAGATTATTATTAGATATCGATGACATTGCTAATTTTTTAGAAAGTACATGCAAGTCTGTGAAAAATGAAACAATAAACTTTGCATATCCTTATTATTATGATTTAAGGGAAATTATAGATGCCATCCAAAATAGAATGGATCAGAAAGCAAATTATGATGAAGCAGATGAAGGGGATTTTTACAAAGTCGATTTTGATAAAAACACCAACAGCTTTTTCTCTGGAATAGAGCCTACTGATTATTTGAAAAATTTAGCTGAAAAATATACTTAAAAAAAAATAAATGCCAAGGATTTATCTTATTATTGTCACTTATAATGCCATGAAATGGGCAGAAAGATGCTTTACAAGCTTAAGGCGATCTTCGGTTCCTATACAGTGTATTGTTGTAGATAATGGATCAACAGATAATACACAGGAGTATATAAAAACAAATTTCCCGGAAGTAGATTTCATTCAGTCTTCAGAGAATCTGGGATTTGGTAAAGCCAATAATATAGGTATTGAAAAAGCTCATAAAGAAGGTGCAGATTTTTTCTATCTGATGAATCAGGATGCATGGCTTTACCCTGATAGTCTTGAAAAGTTGCTTGATATTTACAGTAAGCATCCCAAACAAGAAGAAATTGGGATCATCAGCCCCATGCAAATTGATGGAACAGAAAAATATCTGGATATCTTTTTAGATAAATATATTGCTACAAATTTTGAAAAGACAAGGCTGATATCTGACCTGTATTTTCAAACACTGAAACCTTTTTATGAAATTAAGTTTATTAATGCTGCTCATTGGCTTCTTCCAAAGCATACCATAGAAACTGTAGGTGGATTTAACCCTTACTTTTTTCACTATGGAGAAGACGATGAGTATACAAACCGGGTATTATTTCACGAGAAAAAAACGCTACTTGTCCCTGGCAGTAAAGCAGTTCATGATGGAAAACAATTTTTAACTAAAATTGATTATAATAAATTTCCAAATCTGAGTATAGAAACTAAAATTATAAATCCTAACCTGAACAATGCATTATATTTAGAAAAGAAATCTCTTAAGCAAAGCATTGTAAAGAATATTATCACAGGAAATATTGGCACTTATAAAAAACTATCTTTAAAGTATAAAAAGATTTCAAAAGAAGAAAAAAAATTAGCTGAAATACGCAGTAAAGTAATGCAAATAGGACCAACATTCCTGAATCTGTAAGTTATCAATGAAAGATTTATTACAATAACATTTCTTTTATCACATAAATAAAACACAATATGAAAATCCTGGACAGAATAAAAAAAAAGATAGAGCTATTTTCTCATTCAGGCTCAAATTATCAATGTCCATTTTGTGGCTACAAATCGAAAGATCTGGAAATTGTAGGACATAATTTACCTGTATTAATAGAAAAACATGTCATTGGAGGCGGGCGTAGAGCGGCAGGATGCTATAAATGTAATTCCAGAGACAGAGAAAGACTTTTATATGCTTTTGTTATTAAAGAATTAAATCTTCCAAAAGACATCAGTGTATTACATATCGCACCAGAACCTAAATTATCAAAGATTCTTTTAAGCCAGAATTTAAAGGAATATATTTGTGGAGATCTGCTCACAGGGAATTACCATTATCCAGACCATGTAAAAAATATTAATATTTTAAGTATCCCTTACGAGAACAATTATTTCGATCTGGTGATTTGTAATCATGTTTTAGAACATATTCCTGACGATGCAAAAGCCATGAAAGAACTTTTAAGGGTATTAAAGCCTGAAGGAAAAGCTATTTTACAGGTCCCTATTTCTAAGAATAATCAACAGACCTACGAAGACTTTTCTATTTCCGACCCTCAAAAAAGAAAAGAACTTTTTGGTCAGTTTGATCATGTAAGAATATATGGTCAAGACTATGTAATACGATTAGAAAATGCTGGTTTTATAGTAGAGAGAGTAAATATTTCTGATAAATATAAAAAATTTGGAGTGAATCCTGAGGAAGATATTTTCTTTTGTAAAAGAGGGATGTCATAATTTAAAATAAAATGGTATTATGTGTGGAATAGCAGGAATAATAGCTCCAAACGCTAGAAATTATACAAACGAAATAAAAAAAATGACTGATGTACTGGTACATCGCGGTCCAGATTCTTCACATCATGAATTTTATGAAAATGCAACTTTAGGTCATCGAAGACTTTCAATTATAGATCTCTCAGAGAGTGGAAAACAACCGATGTTTTCAAATTCGAAAAACGAATGCATTGTACTGAACGGTGAAATTTATGGATATCTTGATATTAAAAAAAGATATCCGGAATATCCTTATCATGGAACTTCGGATACAGAAGTTATTCTTGCAATGTATCAGAGAAAGCAGGAAAACCTCATCCATGATCTCCCAGGAATGTTTGCTTTTGCAATTTGGGATGACCAGAAACAGCAATTATTTTGTGCCAGAGATCGTTTTGGAGAAAAGCCATTCTTCTATGCTATCGGAAGTAACAACGAATTCATTTTTGCCTCGGAGATTAAAGCTATATTAGCTTCTGGATTAATTCAGCCCGAAGTAAATTCTGAAGCCTTAGCTCACTATCTGCAACATGGATATGTAAATACCTATCAAAGTATTTACAAAAACATTTTCACGCTTCCTCCTGCTCATCAACTAATTTGGAAAAATGGAAAAGTTATCGTTTCACGTTACTATAGCTTACCGGCAAAGGATAGGAATATAAGTTTATCTGATGCAAAGGAAGAATTCTTATACCTCTTAAAAAATGCTGTTAAAAAACAGCTTATAGCAGATGTGGAAGTTGGAAGTTTTTTAAGTGGCGGATTAGATTCGTCCTCCATAGTAGCCCTGGTCAATGAATTTATGCCAAAACAAACGACTATTAGCTTTGGGTATGATCATAAAGATAGTGAATTGAAATATGCTAAAGAAATTGCCGATAAATACCAAACCAATCATATTGAGGTTCACGAAAAAAAACAGGATATAGCAGCATCACTCTTAAAGATTTCTCCATTCTTAGATGAACCTTTTGCTGACATCTCTTATCTTCCACATTATGAGATCTGTAGAAATGCCAGAAAAAATCTTACTGTAGTCCTTTCTGGGGATGCCGGTGATGAACTATTTGGTGGGTATCATTTTTATAAAGTCGAAAATGAATTAAAAAACCACTTTAGCTATAAAAATATAATTACTCAATTCGGATTAAAGATTTATCAAAAGTTGAGAGAAACTTCTTTTGTTACACAAAGCAATTTACAGTATTCTTCTATTTTAGATTTTCATCAGAATTCCGTTAGAAATGCATTCTCTAAAAAAGAACAAAATCTGCTCGGGATTCTAACAGATTATCAGCAACCCTACAGTTTCACACCCAATTCTGACTCATTGAACGATATTATGCGGGTAGATCTGGAAAATTATGTTCCAGGAAATATGATGATGAAATCCGACAGAATGGCCATGGCGAATTCATTGGAAGTGAGAACGCCTTTCCTTGATGTTGATTTTGCTGAGTTTTGCATACAATTACCTGAACAACTGAAGTTAAATAGTGAAAATGATAAAATTATACTTCGGGAAACAATGGGGGCATATTGGACAGAAACGATTAGAAAACGTCACAAGCAAGGATTTGGAATGAGTGTTAAGAGTTGGTTTGAAGAAGATAATCTCATCAATTTATCCAATGAATTGCTTAAAGATCGAAATCAGAAAATTTTCAATTATATAGATTTTGAGGGTGCTCAAAAATTTCTGAACAAAGATCATAAACATTGGAATTTGTTACAACTTGCTCTTTGGGCCCATAACAATCAATCTGTATTATAATGCTTGAAATTTCTGTTATTATCCCGGTTTATAATGCGGCTGAATTTTTAGAAAAATCAGTTCAGTCTGCATTGCAATTTAAAGAAGTTAAGGAAGTTATTTTAGTTGAAGATAAATCAACAGATAATTCACTGGAAATTTGCAAAAGATTAGCTGACCAAAATCTAAAGGTATTACTATTTCAACATGCTGATAAAGAAAATCATGGCGCAGGCGCCTCAAGGAATCTGGGAATAGAAAAATCAACAGGGAATTTCATTACATTTTTAGATGCTGATGATTATTATCTACCCAATCGTTTTGACGGAGAAAAAGAAATATTTGCTGATTCTAAGGTTCAAGGGGTCTTTGGAGCCATTGGTATTGAATATTTAACTGAAAAGGGAAAACAGGAATTTCAATCGAAATTCAGTGATACTTCCCTTACAACTGTAAATTATTCCGCTGAAGGAAGGGAAGTTTTTAAAGGACTTTTAGGATTAACAACTAAAACTTTCGGTACATTCTTCCATTTAAATGCTCTTACAATAAGAAGATCAGCGATTGAAGCATCTAATTTAAAATTCAACAAGACACTTAGAGTTCATCAGGATTCGGATTTTATTATTAAACTGGCTTATCACTGTTATTTAAAATCAGGGATTATAGATCAGCCCGTGGCCATACGCGGAATACATGACGATAACAGAATTACTAAAATTGTGAAATACTCCCATCAGTATAAACAAAGACAGCTTCTTTTCTGGAAATCTTTATATGACTGGGCCCGCGATCAGAAGATACCTTCAGAATTTAAAGAAAAAATTTACTTAAGATATAAGTCCTTCGACTTATCTCAAAAAACGGGAGCAATAAAATATTATAATATCTTTATTGAAGCTCTTAAGAATCCCAATATATTAAAAACACAGTATAGGTTTAATTATCAAAAATCGATGAAATGAAAATCTCAGTAATCATTCCCGTTTATAACGCTGAAAAATATGTTTCTCAGGCTGTAGAATCAGCGCTCCAGTTTGATGAAGTATTTGAAGTCGTTTTAGTGGAAGACAAATCACCAGATCAATCTTTACGGACTTGCCAGGAATTAGCCGCGAAGCATAGCAAAGTAAAATTATATCAACATCCCGACAAAGAAAATCATGGCGCGGGTCCAAGCAGAAACCTGGGAATACAGAATTCAACAGGAGATTTCATCGCATTTTTAGATGCGGACGATTATTTTCTTCCCAATCGTTTTGATGCAGAAAAACAACTTTTCAAAAATCCCAAAGTAGAAGGTGTTTATGGGGCTATTGGCGTACATTATTACACTGAAAAAGCTAAAGAACAATATTTTAAATTATTTAAAAATGTATTAACCACAGTTTACAAAAAACATGATCCTAAAGATGTTTTTCCAGGGTTGATCCATAAGTTAGGAAGTTTTGGACTATTTAGTATTGATGCTCTAACTGTTCGTAGAGAGTCTCTTTTGGCGAAGTTAACTCCTTTATTCAAGCCAATGAAACTTCACGAAGACACAGAGTTTTTATTTCGCCTTTCATATTATCTTGATTTATATCCCGGAATTATAGATGAAGCTATAGCAATGAGAGGAGTGCATGAAAGCAATAGAATCACCAAAGTAGATTCTAATAAGATAAAGCATACGATCTCAAGAGTTATCCTTTGGAATGAAGTTTATAATTGGGCAAAAGATGAGGCTAATATTCCAGAAGACATTAAAACACATATCAAAAGGATGCAACGTAGTTTCGAAATAGCAAGTTCTCCAAAATTAAAAAAATGGGCAATGATTATAAAATATTTATTCGTTGATTATCAGAGTATAAGATCAGGATTATATAACATCAACTTTAGATATTCTTTAATTTCGTAATCTTGCATATTCGTACCGTACCGTTTTACTTATTTAATTAATTGGCAACCATGAAAATATCTGTCATCATTCCTGTTTATAATGCAGAGAATTACATTTCTCAAGCTGTAGAATCAGCGCTTCAGTTTGATGAAGTATTTGAAATAATTCTCGTGGAGGATAAATCTCCAGATAATGCACTCCTACTTTGTGAAAAACTCGCAGAAAAATACGACAGCGTAAAACTTTATCAACATCCTGATAAACAAAATCATGGTGCCGGAGCTTCCAGAAATCTTGGAATAATGAATGCAACAGGAGATTTCATCGCATTTTTAGATGCAGACGATTATTACCTACCTAATCGTTTTGATGCAGAAAAAGAACTTTTTCAAAATCCTGAGGTAGAAGGTGTGTATGGCGCTATAGGAGTACATTATTGCTCAGAAAAAGCCAAAGAACAATACTACAAAGTTTTTGAAAACCGCCTAACCACAGTATACAAAAAACATGATTCAAAAGAAGTTTTTCCCGGACTTCTTAATATGAAAGGGAGTTTTGGACTTTTCAGCCTTGATGGATTAACGATCAGGAAAAGTTCTCTTTCAAAAGTCAGTCCTTTTTTCAAAACCGGACTTAGACTTCATCAGGATACAGAATTTATTTTCCGTTTATCTTACTACCTTAATCTTTACCCCGGAATACTTGATAACGCTGTTGCAGTAAGAGGAGTCCATGAAAATAATAGAATCACGCAAGTAGATATTGGGAAAATAAAGCCATCTTCTACAAGGATTCTGCTTTGGAGTGAAGTACATAATTGGGCTAAAAGTGAATCTTCAATTCCAGATCATATTAAGAAGCATATTGAAAGAACATACCGAAGCTATCAGATAGCCGAAGCTTCTGTCCCAAAAAAATGGGGAATGATCATGAAATATTTATTTACTGATTATAATAGTATTCGTTCCGGTCTATATAATATTAATTTTAGAAAATATTTACTTTAATTCTTTTGTATTCCATTAAGCGTTAATTCTCTTACTTTATAAAAACGCCTACATACTTACCATCAATTTCTACAATAGTTGTGTCAATATCATTTTTCTCACAAAAATCCTGGTAAGCTGAATTATCCCCGATATCATCACTGATAAATACCCCGCCACTTCTTAAGTGTGTATACAATTGATTATATGCCCAGAACATTCCGTTATAGCTTTTGTCCGAATCATAATGAACCACATCAAAAACTTGATTTTCATTGAATATTTTTGGCAGAGACTCCTTATCTGCAAAGCGAAAAAGTTTCCAGTATTTTTTTAGATCTTCAGGAACTACATATCCTACGTACTGATCTCCATTTTGTCCTAAATAGGGCATATCAGAACTATACAAAGTTCCATTTCTTTTTTCCAGCGACAACAGTGAGGCTAGTGAAGACCACCCATAGGCAACTCCCGTCTCTACTACATTCTTACCTTCAGAAAATTCACAAGCATAATAGATAAGCTCTAATGCTCCCGGACCGCCCATTTTAATGGGACATTCTTTTTCTTTTTGTGCCGCTTTATCCAAAACATCCTTATATTGCGTTTTAAATGTGGAGGCATCAATCCTAAAAAGATTGAAAACAGCTTCTTTCTGCGAAATAGCCTTTGACCGTGCCCAAGAATTCGTTTTTTCTTTTCCTTTGAAGGCATTATTTCTATTCACAGTGTTCTTCAAAATTTTCCTTCCTAATTCGGGATAAAGGTCTGGCCTTTTAAGGTATGCTACAAATGTTTTAAAAACTCTTTTTAATTCACCCATCGTGTTTATTTTGTTACAAAAGTATATTTTTTTTTAGCTACATTTGTTTAAAGCTAAATCTTTTTTAATATAAAAAAAGCAGAAGCTATTATGTTCAAAATGGTTTTATACCTACAGTTTTGCATGAACAGAAAATAAAATTAATTAAAAACACATGCTTTCCAAAATTTTTGAAACACTTCAAAGGAAAAAACAGATTTCCATTTTTCACAAACACCCTAAAGTTATTTTAGGAAATATAAAATTGGGAATTAATAATCATTTTGTGATCTATAAGAATATCAAAAAAATAAACCTTGGAAATGACATCCGTTTTCGTAATTATATTCACATTTTAGTTCAGGATGAAGCAACATTAGAAATAGGAAACAATGTTTTCATGAACAATTTTTGCTCTATTAATTGCCTCGATCACATTTCGATTGGCGAAAATACATTATTTGGCGAAAATGTAAAGTTGTATGATCATAATCATGCTTATCAAAGTTCTCCTGAATTCAAAATATTTCAAAACCAATTTACTAAAGCTCCGATAAAAATCGGGAAAAACTGTTGGTTAGGTAGTAACGTTACAGTATTAAAAGGTGTCAGTATTGGTGATAATTGTATAATTGGTGCGGGCTGTACTATTTATAAAGATATTCCTGCAAATACAACTGTTATGAATAAGCAGGAATTAATTTTCAAATCTTAATTAAAATGAAATTTTCAGTTCTTATTGCACATTATAATAATGCCGATTACTTTAAAGACTGTTACGAAAGTCTTCAACAACAGACCTACACAGACTGGGAAGCAATCATTGTAGATGACTGTTCTAATCAAGCAGAAAAGGAAGCTGTAAGATCTATAATTGAAGGTGACAGCAGATTTATTTTCTTTGAAAATGAGTCCAATCAGGGAGTTGGATATACAAAAAGAAAATGTATTGAATTGGCCAATGGAGAAATCTGTGGATTTGTAGATCCTGATGACGCCATTTTTCCTACAGCAATTGAAAAGTCTATCACGACTTTCCAGAATAAAAAAAATGTCGTTCTTACCTACTCCAGATTTTTAGCCTGCGATGAAAATTTAACTCCTCTTTATCCTTTCAAATCTGCAAAACAAATTCTCAATAACGATCCTTATTTTTTCAATTTCCCAGTTCAGATCGCACACTTTGTGGCATTTAGAAGAGAGGCATATTTAAGAACTGAAGGCATAGACCCTAGTCTTACGAGTGCTGTTGACCAAGATCTATATTTAAAAATACTAGATCTGGGAAGCGCTTACTTTATTAATGAAAACCTATATAAGTATAGACTTCATCCTAATGGTGTTTCTCAAGCAAAATCGAAAGGAAAAGCAAAAGATTCATTTGCAAAAGTTATCTTTAACACCTTAAAAAGAAGAAACATTACTTCTATAAATAAAAAAACAGTCCCTGAAAACTTTCAAAGTCCTCAAGAAATTTTTAACTTACTTGATTATCAGACAAAGAGAATTTATAGACTTAAAATCAAAATATTAACTTTTTTCCAATCAGAATAGAAATCTTCAAAATATTATGGCTACTGCCAGAAATTATCTTTGAGATCTGTTCAATTTATAGAATATACCTAACACTTTTCGACACAAAAAATTATTACAAAAATCCCAAATGCAGGAGAATAAAAAAATAAAAGTTCTTTTCAGACATCGTTCTATGGAAATGGGTGGTGTAGAAAAAGTTGTATTAAGTATGCTTAATAATCTTAACAGGGATAAGTTTGACATGACAATATGTTTAAATATTAACCAGGGAGAACTACGTAATGAATTTCCAAATCATGTCAGGAAAGTATATATAGCTGAGGGTAAAGAAGATTTTTCTAAAAATCCTGTTATTCAAAAGATTCAATTAGCAAAAAGAAGACTTAAACTTGATAAAGCAGCAAAAAATCCAAAGATTGCTGATCAACTGCTAAATGACACCTACGATGTAGAAATTGCAACAGGTTATACAGTTTATAAAACAGTACTAAATTCTACGAACAAGAAATCAAAAAAAATCGCATGGCTTCATTCTGATTTATCGCTAGAAGGTTTTGCTCCCTATCGGGATGAAATCTTCAAAAACATGCAACAGTTCGACTATATTATATATGGTTCACAACAATGCAAGGATATCTTAAGTGAAAAATATCCTGATCTCAAACTTCCACCAGGAGAAGTAATTTTAAATGCGATTCCAATTGAAGAATTAAAGATAAAGGCAAAAGCATTTAATCCTGACTTTGGTACAGCTCCCACCTTTGTCTCTGTTGGAAGATTACATTATAGAAAAGGATACAGAACACTTTTAGAAACCCATAAAAAACTTATTGATGACGGCTTCCATCATCATATTACTGTTATTGGAAATGGGGAAGATTACGATTTGTTATCTAAAAGAATCAAGGAACTGGAGGTACAGAACTCCTTTAAACTACTCGGCACACAAATGAACCCATATCCTTATGTTGCCAATGCAGATTTTTATATTATGCCTTCAGAAAGCGAGGGCTGGCCACTAATTATCGCCGAGACATTAATTCTTCAAAAACCTATATTAGCAACTAACGTTGGTGGAGTTCCGGAAATGATCACCCATAAGGAATCCGGATATTTAACCGATTATTCTGAAGAAGGTTTATATAATGGTATTAAAGAATTTTTAACCAATAAAAATCTGATTGAACATATTCAGGAGAATTTAAAAGATATTGAGAAGCGTTTTGACAATGAGAAAATCTTCAAAAGTGTAGAAAGCATTATTGAAAATCTTTATCAGAATAAAACTCCTACTACATAGTTTCCATAAATTAAGTAAGCAAAAGTATACTACACAAATTTAAAAAGATGAATCCCTTTATTGAAAATTTATACCAATCTTTTCTACAAAATAATACAAAGACCTGTCTACGTATTCAGGATCAAACCCATACTTATGGAGATATTTTAGATTTATCCCATCAAATCAGAATCCAATTACAAAAAGTCGATTCTCAAAATGTAGGAATTTATCTTACAGATGATGTATACATGTATGCCTCAATACTTGCCATTTGGTTTACAGGAAAAACCTATGTTCCGATTCATCCTGAATTTCCTTTTAATAAGAATCTGGATGTGATTCAGCAGGCTGATATTGAAGTAATTTTAAGCTCCATAGAAATAGAGGCGAATTATCAAATTTCTATTATTGACACAAAGGAAGTTTACCCCTTAGAAGCTATTTTACCTGTTGACTCATCCATTCACAACAATGCTTATATTCTTTTCACATCAGGTAGTACCGGAAAGCCCAAAGGAGTTCCCATTCAATTTTCAAACTTATATTATTTTTCTGAATCTTTTCATTCAACTTTTGGAAACTTAAATCCTAATGATCGTGTTTTGCAGATGTTTGAGCTCACTTTTGACTTATCTGTAATGAGCTATCTTATTCCCTGGCTAAATGGAGCTGCAGTTATTGGTCTTCATAAAAAAGAAACTAAATTTTTACAAATTCTCGATTTACTGGAAGCTAATGAAATTACGGTAGCCCTTATGGTTCCAAGCATTTTAAATTTAATTATTCCTTATTTAGATACTGAAGTAAAAAATGAAAGTCTGAGACTCAATTTATTCTGCGGTGAAGCATTATTAACAAAACAAATTAAAGGTTGGAAAGATTTTATTCCTAATGCAAATATCTACAATGTATATGGCCCAACAGAAAACACCATTTTCTGTACTCAATACAAAATAGAAGATCCTATAAAAGAGAAAAATGGTATTATTAGTATTGGAAAATCAATGGTCAATACAACAATGACTTTTTCTGACAACGAAACAAATGAAGGGGAACTATTATTATCAGGAAAATTACTTACACACTCTTATTGGAAGAATGAAGAAAAAACAAATGAGGTTTTTGTTGAAAAAGATAAAGAAATATTCTATAAAACGGGAGACTGGTGCTTAAGGGATATTGAGGGTGATTATTTTTATCTCAACCGAATAGATTTCCAGGCTAAGATAAATGGTTTTAGAGTAGAACTGTCTGAAATTGAATTTTTTTCAAATCAAAAATTGAATAATGCTATTAGTGTTGCTCTCATCTATAAGGATAAAAACAATAATGATCTTCTTATCCTCTTTATTAATGATATGAATGTAGAGGATGAAATAATTATTTCATATTTAAAAGATAACCTTCCTGAATATTGTATTCCTTCAAAAATTGTCAAACTGGAAAAGTTTCCCATCAACACTTCAGGAAAGATAGATAGAAATGAACTAAAAAATAAATTATGATTAGTATAAGAAAAGCGATAAAAGCTGACATCCCTTTGATTATAAAAGGAATTTTAGCTATTGAAACTAATTCAAAATCTTTATCAGATACTTATAGTAATCTATTTGAAACTGATCTCTCAACCACCAAGGAGTATTTAAGTCAATTTTTTTTAGATGAAGAAAATTTCGATACAGAGCTTTCTTTAAATTCTTATATAATAGCAGAAGTTGATGGAAAAGCTGCCGGCTGCTGCGCTCTTATTTTTACAGATAAGAATTATTACCAAAATAAAAGCGAACTATTTCCTATCCATTTAAGAAGCGAGCATTTAAATTCGTTTATTAACAATGTAAAAAATTTACCTGAAACCAAGACATATTCCGAAAACAAGTATCTTATTCAATATGTCTTTGTAGATGACGATTATAGAAATAGAGGCATCGCTGAATATTTATTAAAACATGTCATTTCGCAGATGGAACCTCAAGCCAACGACCTTTATATAGATGTATTGGATAGTAGCCCCCATCTTATAAAGTATTACGCCAAATTTGGTTTTGGAGAATATAAAACTATTAATATCGATACTTCAGATCATAAGATCTATCCTAGTGTTCAAAAGATAATCCTGCGAAAAACATTTACAGATTAATCAAACTTTTCTATTCCTATTGCTTCTGTAAGGTCTCCAATAGTATTAATATTCCTGAAAGATCTTGGATTTAAACTTACCCCAAATTGATTTTCAACCAACTGCATTACCAATACAGCTGATAAAGAGCCATAGCTTTCCAATTCTTTGAAATTAGTATCTGAGGTTATTATAGTTTGTTCGTTAAGTTCCTGTTTAAGCAGTTCACAAAAATGTTCGATCTTCATTGTGTTATAATATTTGGACAGGCAAATTTATAAAATAATTTCTAACTTTGTTTTTACTATGATGATATATAAAATTATTAACAAAATATCTTCCTTAATTCAGGATTTCCAACATTCTGTTTACCTTAAAATATGCATCCATAACGGTTTAAAATTAGGCAAAAATGTTGTGGTAAGAAATCATGTTTCTTTTGGCTCTGAACCATTTCTAGTTGAGATTGGACAAGACACAAGAATCGCTTCTGGAGTAACTTTTGTAACCCATTCCGGAGCTACTACAAATATAAGAAAGCTGAAAGGCTATGAGGAAGTAAGAAATTTTGGATGGATAAAAGTTGGTGAAAATTGTGCTATTGGCAGCAATTCCGTCATATTACAAAATGTGGAAATAGGAAATAATTGTGTTCTTGGTGCCAATTCGGTTCTTTCCGAATCTATGCCGGAACATACTGTCTATGCGGGAAACCCAGCTAAGTATATTTGTGAAGTAGAAGATTATGCTGATGTATTGAAAAAAACGACAGTTGAATATCCTCTTCATTTAGAAAAAAACAGGAAAGAGCTTAATCAATGGCTGAAGTTGAATTTGCCTCAAAAATTCAAAACTACGAAATAGTGCCAAAGAAAAAAATACTTATCCGAATTGGTTCCCTCCGCCATGGAGGTGCAGAAAAGGTATTGGTTACTTTTCTGAAAAACCTATCGCCGGATCGATATGAGATTGATCTTCTTTTAAACTTATATTCCGGGAAATATTTACAGGAAGTTCCAACCTGGATCAATGTAATTTATCTTAACAAGGGAGAAATGATTACAACGAACCGTATCCAGGATATTCCAAAAAAAATCACACGGGTTATTTACCAAAAGCTTCTGAAAAAATTCCCTGATCTTCTGTATAGTGGAAAATTAAAAGGTAAAAAATATGATATTGAGTTTGCTGCTATTCATGGGATGCGTGATGAAATTTTAGACTCCCCTCATACTTCATCTAAAAAGATAGTTTGGATTCATAACGATCTCTCTGAAGTAAAAGGATATAATGATCATGAGATTAGAAAGTTTTTTGGTTTTGATAAGATCCTGGTTATTTCAGAAAAAATTGAAAAACTATTTTATGGCTTAGCTAAAAATGAATCTGAGAAACGAAAAATTGTTAGGATCTATAATCCTTTAGATACTCAGGAAATCCTAACTAAAGCTGAGAAGCCTGTCCAAAAATATAGCTTTGAGGGATCTGTCCCTACTTTTGTCTCGGTAGGAACTGTATTTCCACAAAAAGGCTTTGACAGGCTTTTAAAGGTTCACAAAAAAATCCTTGATGAAGGTTTAGAACATAAAGTTTTAATAATTGGTGATGGTTATGATTTTGAGAATATCAAAAAATTAAAATCTGAACTTAATATTGATAAAACTGCTACTATGTTAGGATTTACAGATAATCCTTATCCTTATTTTAAAAATGCTGATTTTTATATTCTAAGTTCCAGGTATGAAGGTTTTCCAACCGTTCTATTTGAAGCAATCACGTTAAAAAAGAAAATGATCACCACAGAGGTATCTGGAGCAAGAGAAATGTTAAATAACGGAGAGTTGGGCTTAATTGTGGAAAATTCAGAAGACGGAATTTATTTTGGGATGAAACAGGCTTTACTGCATCCTGAGACATTTCTGCATTATTCTGAAAAACTAAATGAGTATAAGATGCCCTTTAATCTTGAAAACTCTGTTAATAAAATAACTGATATTTTAGACGAATTATAATTAACTTTATCATTTACAACTTACACAGACTGCTATTATGCCAGAAAAACACACCACTATTCAAAAAGATTTTTATAGAGAAAATGGAAAATGGCTTTCAAAATTTGAAATCTGGGCAAAATGTGTAAACCCCAACCTTCATTTTATTTATATTCTAAGAAAATCTCAGCAACATCAGAAGAAGTCTGTTCCTGGATTATTCTGGAGATTTGTATTAAGACATCATCAGATTAAATATGGCTTTCAGATCTACCCTGAAACTCAGATTGGAGAAGGCTTTTATCTTGGGCATTGGGGAAGTCTGGTCATCAATCCAAATACAAAAATCGGCAACAATTGTAATATTGCCCAAGGTGTTACTATCGGGCAGCAAAACCGGGGAAAGAACACAGGAATTCCTGTCATTGGAAATGAGGTATGGATTGGCGCCAACGCTGTAATTGTCGGAGGTATAACTATTGGAAACAACGTTTTAATTGCTCCCAACTCATATGTAAATTTCGATGTCCCTTCTAATTCTGTGGTAGTAGGCAATCCGGGGAAAATTTATCCAAGGGAAGATGCTACTGAGGGCTATATCAATAATAAAGTCTAAAAAAGAAGCCCCTATCCGATCCTTATTTTTTCGCTTTTAAGAATATTTTAATTTCCTAACTATTTCATTGTACCTAATTGTTTGTACTTTTATCTTAATTTAAGAACGTTTAAATTATTGACATGAAAAGGATTCAATATAATTTATGGCAGTATTTGACTAATTTTGGGTATTAATGTATGATTTTAAACATATTTTAATATTAAACTTTGTTAAAAGAGATTTACTTTTCGTCAAAAATTATATTTTTGCATGATTATTGATTTAGTCTATTGGATTTGAAAATAATTTAAACGAAATAAATAATTATAAACTTTAAAAAATTTATTTTATGTCCCAATCGTACGAAGTTATTTTCGAGAACAACAAAAAATGGGTAGAATCAAAAATTTCAGAAGACCCACATTATTTTGAAGAATTAGCTAAAACTCAGCATCCTGACTATCTATATATCGGATGTTCAGATAGTAGAGCTACAGCTGAAGAATTAATGGGTGCTAAACCGGGAGAAGTTTTTGTTCACAGAAACATTGCCAATGTAGTTAATACTTTAGATATGAGTTCAACAGCAGTTATTCAATATGCTGTGGAACATTTGAAAGTAAAACACATTATTGTTTGTGGACATTACAATTGCGGTGGTGTAAAAGCAGCGATGACCCCTCAAGACTTAGGATTGCTAAATCCATGGTTGAGAAATATTCGTGATGTTTACAGATTGCATCAAGCTGAACTGGATTCTATTCAAGATGAAGGTAAACGTTATGACAGGTTAGTGGAACTTAATGTTCTCGAGCAGTGTATCAACGTAATTAAAATGGCATGTGTACAGGAAAGATACATCTTAGAAGAGTATCCTGTCGTGCATGGCTGGGTTTTCGACCTTAGAACCGGTAAAATTATTGATTTAGATATTGATTTCGAAAAAGTTTTGAAAGACATTCAGAAAATCTATAATCTTACGGAATCGGATTGGGTTATGAATAGAAAAACAACTTAGTTTTTCAAAAAAAAGAGTGTGAAATGAAATTCTGGAGTATTATTGTATTAACGGTTTTCCTAAACTTTACAGCGTTGCCAAGCATTGCTGTAATTGCAGGTTGGGATCTACTGAGAACCAATATAATAATTAATGAAGAAGAACCACACTCTCATCCTTCTTCTTTTACTGTTTATGAAAAGACACTTCCAAAAACTTTGGATGTTTTTGATTATCTAAAGTTTTTTGAATCTGATCCAAAAGAAAGATCTTTTGTTCTGATAGATGATTCCTTTCACCTATCTCCCCTACTTACTATATTTTCTCCGCCTCCGGAAGCCTAATTTTAAATAACTCCGTAATAAATTATTCATATCAATTTGATATTGAATACACTTGCTTTAAAATTAAAATTCCAATCTTTTATAACTGATTATTCAAGAATAATTCAGTCAGTTATATTATAGTATTTTTCGAAAAGAATCATGAAAAAAACATCATTATTAGGAGGAATCAAGGAGAATTTCCCTTCAGGACTCGTTGTATTTTTAGTGGCACTTCCATTATGTCTGGGAATTGCCTTGGCATCAGGAGCACCACCCTTATCTGGTATTATATCAGGTATTGTAGGTGGTCTAGTTGTAGGCGCTATGAGTAATTCGAATATTTCGGTTTCTGGTCCTGCTGCAGGCTTAACAGCTATTGTTTTAACTGCTATTACTGATCTGGGTGCATTCGAACTATTTCTTTGTGCAGGCATTATTGCAGGTATCATTCAATTGGTTTTAGGATTCATAAGAGCCGGCAGTATCTCGAATTATTTCCCCAACAATGTTATTGAAGGAATGCTAGCTGCAATTGGAATCATCATCATCTTAAAGCAGATCCCGCATGCACTTGGATTTGATAAGGATTATGAAGGCCATGAATCAATCTTTGACAAGGGTTTAAACTTCAATTATTTCACAGAATTGTTTGGAGCAATTCATCCTGGAGCTATCATTGTGACATTAGTTTCTGTTGGGCTCCTTTTACTTTGGGATAAAGTTCCTGTATTGAAAAGAATGAAAATGCTTCCTGGAGCTTTGGTTGCTGTAGTAACAGGTATCTTATTGAATGAGGTCTTCAAAATGACTGGAAGCGCATTGGCTATAAAAACTGAACATTTAGTTTCCCTGCCTGTTCCAAAAACTATTGATGATTTTAAAAACCTTATCATATTACCTGATTTTACCGGGTTCACAAATCCTAAAGTTTGGATTGTTGGAGCAACCATTGCTATTGTAGCCTCCATTGAAACATTGCTATGTATTGAAGCATCAGACAGATTAGATAAACAAAGAAGGATTACTGACACTAATTTAGAGCTAAAAGCACAGGGAATCGGAAACCTTATCAGTTCATTCATTGGTGGACTTCCGATGACTTCTGTTGTTGTAAGAAGTTCTGCAAACGCAAATGCAGGAGCAACATCTAAAGTTTCAGCAATGATTCATGGTGTACTACTTTTGGTTTGTGTGCTTTCTATACCATTTCTATTAAATTTAATACCTTTAGCTACTTTAGCTGCTGTATTAATTTTGGTAGGATATAAATTAGCGAAACCTGCTACTTTTAAACATTTCTGGCATTTAGGAAAATTTCAATTTATTCCATTTGTAGCAACAGTGGCAGCAGTGGTTGCAACGGATTTACTTAAAGGTGTAGGAATTGGTTTAGCTATCTCTGTTTTCTATATCCTGCAGGGAAATATGAAACGTGCTTATTATCTAAGTAGAGAAAAGCTGGATGATGCAGACGAAATTACAATAAAGCTTGCTGAAGAAGTATCCTTTTTGAACAAGGCGGCTATCAAAAAAACACTAAAAAACATAAAGCCAAATTCATCAGTAATTATTGATGCAAGAGGAACTTCTTATATAGCAACAGATGTTTTGGAAATGATTCAGGATTTCGCTAATATCCGGGCGAAAGAAGAAGATATCACTGTGGAACTTTTAGGTTTCAAAACATCATATCGAGATTACGAAAAAGATGAAGATTCTCATATCGTAATTACTCATAAAAGAGCCATGTAAACTCTTTAACATCAATTATTTTTTAACTAAAAATTCAAAAAACAACGAAATTAAATGAAAGCACATACATACGAAACTCAGTCGACGATTACTCCTGAAAAAGCATTAGACTTTTTAAAAGAAGGAAACCAAAGATTTGTAAACAATCTCAAAGCAAACAGGGATCTTCTGGAACAGGTAAATGCCACGCGTGAAGGACAATGGCCTTTTGCAGTGGTTTTAAGCTGTATAGACAGCCGTACATCTGCAGAGCTTATCTTCGATCAGGGACTGGGAGATGTTTTCAGCATCAGAATTGCCGGTAATTTTATCAATCAGGACATTCTTGGCTCAATGGAATTTGGCTGCAATGTTGCAGGCTCTAAGCTCATTGTAGTTTTAGGCCACACTAAATGTGGCGCTTTAAAAGGTGGACTGGATGCTGCACAAATAGAAGGAATGGGAATGGATAACTTAAACTATCTGATCAATCATTTTGACCCGATCATTAATGAAGTGATAGAAGAAAATGAGGAACGTTCTTCAAAGAACAGTTCGCTTTTGGAAAGATTAAATCAGCAGAACGTAAAAAATGCGATCGAGGATATCCGCAAACAGAGTTCAACACTTAAAAATCTTGAAGACCAAGGTAAGATCAAAATCATTGGAGCTAACTATGATGTTGAAACAGGTGTTGTTAGCTGGTTATAAGATATGAAAATTCATATTTCAGCCACCCAAAAAATCAGGTCTATAAAATATGTTTAGATAAATTGATTGGGAATTAATTTTAAATGCATAACAAAAGACCATCGTAAACGATGGTCTTTTTTATTAATTCTTTCTATATCTTAAACGATAATTATTTTGCGTTGAAAGCTGACATTGTATTATTAATTCCGGCAAATACAAATGACAGACATGCTTTAGAAAATTTATCAATTCTCTCCGGAAGCTTCTCTCTCTCCTCTTCATTCCAGGTACCCAGTACATAATCAACCTGCCTGCCTTCTGAAAAATCTGCAGAGATCCCAAAACGAAGTCTGGCATAATTTTGAGTCTGTAACACTTCATTAATATTTTTAAGCCCATTATGCCCTGCATCAGAACCCTTCATTTTCATCCTCAGTGTTCCAAAAGGCAGCACCAAATCATCGGTCACTATCAATACATTTTCAAGAGGAATATTTTCTTTCTGCATCCAGTATTTAACGGCATTCCCGGAAAGATTCATGTAGGTATCCGGCTTTAACACCAGTACTTTTCTTCCTTTATATTTTCCTTCTGCCATCCATCCAAAATTCGTAGTATTAAAAGAAGCATCAAGAGTTTCAGCTATCTTTTCCGCAACTTTAAAACCTATATTATGACGTGTATTTTCATATTCAGGGCCTTTATTTCCCAGACCTACTATTAAATATTTCATTTGAAATTTTTTGCAAAATTAAGAGATAAAAAATAAAAAAACCCAATCCGATAAAGAATTGAGTTTATATATTGTTTATAGAATTATTATAAAGGTTTATAAACATAGTTTATTCCAAATCCTTTTGTTACGTAAGTTTGAGGATCATAATGATAATCTGTACTAAAAATAGCCGGCACTGGAATAGGAGTTGTAAGATCCGTAATTGCCATTCTTTTAGGACTGTTCGGCGAAAGTATCAAACTTCTTCTATCATTGATCTCAGTAGATAAAATAACTGATATTTTATACGCAAACGGAAGAAGTGTATATCCACTAATCTGATTATCAAAATTGGAATAGTCATAGCCAAGCTTAGCAGTAGGCGCACCAAATACACCACCAGCCATAGGCCCATATTGTCTTACAACTTTAGATACGTTATCTCCTAAATATTCATAAGTTGTTTCAGAATAGTTCGTATAATCAAAAGGATTTGCATCCTCACCTGTTCTCATCGTAATCTTCGCCAATTTACTTGTTGTTGGGCTATAGACAAGATCATAAATAGTTTTTGTCTTTCTTAAAACGGTCCAGGGTCCCGGAGGAGTTCCTGGCGGTACGCCCGGAGTTCTGTCATATACAGTTCGTTTCTCAGAAATAGTTGTCAATCTTCCGTTATTACCATAAGTAAACATTTGTGTATATGATGTACTATCCACATCTAAAGTCCCGTCATTATCAGAATCAACAAATCCATTGAAATTAACGTTACTTAAATTGTTTCCACTAAACTGTACATCAGTAACAGAAGCTCCTTTTGTAAGAACTCTGGATAAAAGCAATCCGTTATAATGATATTCTGCAATAGTATCAGCATCTGTAATCTCTCTATATAGTGCTCTTGGTCCTGTTAATCCAGGATTGTTATGCATATCGATAAGTGGGTTACCATCTTCATCAGTCAGATCTTTACAAGAATGAATGGAAGAAAAACCAGCAAACAGTAAAATAAAATAGAAAAGTTGTTTCATTTCCAAGGGGGATTATTTATTTTTCCACAAATATAATTTTTTTTTAAATAAAAAGTATATATTTATTCATATTATAATAAAACTAGCAATTAAATAAAGGCACTATACTGCATTATAAATATATTGATAAAGAATAAGTTTAGTTATAAACACCCATAATAAATCCACGAATCAATCTTTTGATGCCGGTAACTGTAATTTAGGAATTTAATAAAATCTACCCTCATTAAAACATAAAAAAATCTAAAAGAAATATCTTTTAGATTTTTTATTTAATATTATCAAAATTAATACGGTTGTAATACTTGAGTCGTCAATACTGACTGAGCCATATCATCATTTAAGAAAGCAGTATTTACAGCTTTTCCTGTTCCTAAAGTTCCTGCATTAAGGTTTCTCTTTGTACAGGCAGCTTTTACACTGTAATTATTTTTAGGAGTAAGATTTGTGAGGGTTGCATTAAGATTAAAAATCTTATTTGTCCCGTCACCACCTACTAAAACATCCGTTCTTACAGCCTTAAGAGCATTATCAACAAAGATACCACATGCATAACTTATTGATGCATTTGCATTAGTTGTTTTTTGAGTAGTGGTCTGAAAAGTAAATACCACCTTATTCGTTGCATTAGTTATAGAAAAGGTATCAACTGCTCCTGCTAAAACAGTCCATGTCGCATCTAAAGCAACATTTTCAGTATAGGGTGCTGTTGATCCATTAGCCCCTGAAAAAGTTGCACCAACCTTATCAGAAACAGTATTTATAGAAAACAGGGCCATACTTCCTTGCCCGTCGGCAATTTTTATACTTTTCCAGTCATTACTTAATAAATCGGAATTATTGTGAAAAATCTCTCCGGCATTCCCTGCACTACCTTTTACAGCATCGGTTCCGCCTGTTCTTAGTTCCTTATTTACATTTAAATCTCCATTAATATCAAGTGTATTTACAGGGGTCGTTGTATTTATACCCACCTGAGCATTAGATAAACCAATAGCCAATAGTAGTGTTACTAAAAATATTTTTTTCATGATCTAGTTTAAAATTGTGTTAAATACCTGAGGAATCTCATATACATCAACCTTCAAAGAAGATTGAGCAATAAAGCTATCAATGTTAGTTGCTACGTTAATTCCTATTCCTAAAGTTATATTACTTGTATTATAAGATTGTAATCTTGAACAAGCGACACTAACAGTGTGTGTACCTTTCGTAAGATTTTGAGCAATTCCAATTTGGTTATGAGTTAAGAAAGTATTACTTGCACTACTTGCCTTAATATTTCCTTGTCTAAGATTTACCAATTTGTTATCGACAAAAATCCCACAGGCATAGTCAATTGAAGTATCTGTTGTACCACCTGCTGGAAAATTCGTATGAACTACTGTTTCAAACTGAAAATAAGTTTTACTATCTGTACTATTTACCTGAAAAGGTTGTGATAGAGAAGTGATTTTTTTAAAATTCGTAAAAGTACTAAAATCACCTCCTTTTGTAAAGCTTGTGGATCTGGTACTACCAGTAGTAGACTCTTCAGATCCAGTGAAAGTAACTCCAGTTCGATCTGAGAAGGAGTTATTAAATATTAGATAAAATTGATTAGGTTCATATTCAGGGATTCTAAGGGTTTTCCATATTGGAGGATAATTTTCTCCTTGTGAAACTAATATTTGCCCATTAGTTCCCTGAACGAGACTATTGTCTGTTGTATTTAAAACAACCAGTTTTTTACGAAGATTAACATCTCCATTTACATCTAATTTCGCTTTAGGTGTTACTGTTTTTATTCCTATCTGCGCAGAAAGAGATAGCCCTATTGATAAAAATAGGATTGATAATATATTTTTCATGAATTAATTGGCTTTGTAGGTTACATATTCAATAATGTCGATCTTTAGATCTGATTCCAAGGTAAATGCATTGGAAACTGTATTGGTATTCGAGATGTTACGTCCAATCGAAAATTGGCTATTAACATCAGACGTTGTAATTTTCCTACAAGCTACTTCAATTTTCTGAGGCCCTAAAGGAACATTTTGTTCAGTATAATTAAGCGTGAAGATATAATCCTGAAACCCTCCTTTAGCGGTATTATTTGTTGAAGAAACTTTGTCAGGACGAACAGCAACAAGTTTACCTCCTCTAAAAACTCCGCATGTAAAGCTTATATTTTGTGAAGTGGTAGCTGCAGGAGCTTTCATTTCAATTCCTGTCTGAAACTGATAGGTAATTCTGTTTCTTGGATTTTTTACCGTGAAATTGTTTTCAAGACCTTCAATCTTAACCCATTTGCCTTTACCCGTATCCGTAATATCATCTCCCACAGTATTTGTGAAAATGTTATCACCTGCCACACCATTGGATAAAGTGGTAACACCTTTTTGATCCAGTGACAAATACGAATTAATCAGCTTGTACTGTCCTTCTTCCATAAAGGATACATTGATTGATTTCCAAACCGGAGGTAGATTTTCCCCCTGCGAAACTAAAACTTGACCGTTTAGTCCGGCATTTCCTATAAGAGCTGGAGTACCTCCTACTCTTAATTCTTTTCTTAGAGTGGTTTTCCCGTTAACATCGAGAGTCGAATTAGGGACATTTGTGTCAATTCCCACCTGTGCGTGCGCATAAACAGAGCAAAACACTGTTATGCAATAATAGATAGTTTTTTTCATAATAAGCGCCGCAAAGATACATATTTTTAATGTAAAACTCTATTATTTAATTATTTGTACCATAGAAATATAACTATAGGGTATTAGAATTCTTCATACAAAAAAGTAGAATTATCTTTAATACAGGGGAGAACCGAGCTATAACTCCAATATTGATTTAAGTAAAATATTTACTTCATCTACATTTTTCACCTTATCTTTTCGCATCATCAGGTTATTTCCTTCTTTTCCTATTTTTTCTTTAAGCTGAGCTTCTGATGGGTTTTGAGTTAAATAATTTATAATATGTTTAAACTTATCCGTCTGATAAAATTTATCTTGAGGGTTGCTTGGAAAATATCCTAAAAAGACCCCGTTTTTCATCACGATCTTTTCAAAACCAATGTCAGCTGCCAGCCATTTCAGAGAAACGCTTTTTAATAGATTAATAGCTTCTTTTGGTAAATTTCCAAATCGATCAATAAGCTCTGATTCAAACTTTTGAAGATCTTTTTCATTATCAATTTCAGCAATCTTTTGATACAGCAATAATCTTTCTTCGGTATTTGAAATATAAAAGTCAGGAAGCATCAGCTCCAAATCAGTATCAATATTGACTTCTTTTACAGATTTAAAAAGCTTTTGTCTATCTTCTTCATTTTCAAATAAATTTTCAAAATCTTCGTCATCCTTTAATTCCTCTAAAGCTTCCTGCATTAATTTCTGATAGGTCTCAAAACCCATTTCATTAATAAAGCCACTTTGCTCAGCTCCTAACAAATCTCCGGCTCCACGGATCTCAAGATCCTTCATTGCAATTTGAAAACCACTTCCTAAATCTGAAAACTGCTCTATAGCTTCCAGTCTCTTTCTTGCATCGGAAGTCATCATATCATACGGCGGAGTGATCAGATAACAGAAAGCCTTCCTGTTACTTCGTCCCACTCTTCCTCGCATCTGATGAAGATCGGCCATACCAAATCTGTGGGCATCATTGATGAAAATTGTATTCGCATTGGGAACATCCACTCCACTTTCAATAATTGTTGTAGAAACCAAAACGTCATATTTCCCTTCCATAAAATCCAGAACATTTTTTTCCAACTGCTTTCCTTCCATCTGGCCGTGTCCGGTGATTACTCTTGCATCAGGAACCAATCTTTGGATCAATCCTGCTATATCTTTCAGGTTTTCAATCCTGTTATTGATAAAATAAACCTGTCCATCTCTTTGCAATTCATACGAAACAGCATCTCGAAGAATCTCCTCATTAAAGCCAATAATCTGAGTATCTACAGGTTGTCTATTTGGCGGTGGCGTTTTAATAACTGATAAATCTCTTGCTGCCATCAGAGAAAACTGCAATGTCCTTGGAATAGGCGTCGCAGTTAATGTCAAGGTGTCAACATTACTTTTAAGTGTCTTTAGTTTATCCTTAACAGAAACTCCAAATTTATGCTCCTCATCAATGATCAACAACCCAAGATCTTTAAATTTTACGCTATTGCTTGCCAATTGATGGGTACCAATAATAATATCAACTTTCCCATTTTTCAACCCCTCCAAAGTCTCCGATTTTTGTTTTGCCGTTCTGAATCTGTTAACATATGAAACGGTTACCGGAAAATCTTTCAGTCTTTCTTTAAAACTTCTGAAATGCTGAAATGCAAGAATTGTAGTAGGAACTAAAACCGCGACCTGTTTTCCATCTGTTGCGGCCTTAAAAGCCGCCCGGATAGCAACTTCTGTTTTACCAAAACCTACATCTCCACATACCAGACGATCCATTACCGTACTGGCCTCCATATCTGCTTTCACATCTAGAGTTGCTTTTTCCTGATCTGGAGTATCTTCATAAATAAAACTGGCTTCCAGTTCATTTTGCAGATAGGAATCGGGAGTATATGCAAAACCCTGAGCTGTCTTTCTCTGCGCATACAGTCTGATCAGATCAAAAGCAATTTGTTTTACTTTCGCTTTCGTTTTCTGTTTTAAAGATTTCCACGCCGGTGAACCTAATTTACTTAAAACTACTTCTTTCCCATCCGGTCCGTTATATTTGGATATTTTATGTAATGAATGAATACTTACATATAATAGATCTCCATTTTTGTACGTTAACTTAAAACATTCCTGAATTTTTCCATCATTATTTACCTTCACCAATCCCATGAACTTACCAATTCCATGGTCGATATGTGCAATATAATCCCCTATTTTTAAAGACATTAAATCCTTTAAAGTGAGTTGTTCGGATTTTGCAAAGGTATTTTTGGCCTTATACCTTTGATACCTATCAAAAATCTGATGGTCGGTATACACAGAAATCTTATGATTATTATCTACGAAGCCTTCGTGAAGTTCAGATTTAAAACTTTTGAAAATTGTTTCATGTTCCAACTCTTCAAAAATTGACTCCAGTCTTTCTTTTTGTTTTTCTGTTGAGAAAGAGATCCAGGTATCAAAACCCTCACTTTGCTTTTCTTCAAGATCCTGAATAAGCAATTCAAAATTCTTATGAAAAGAAGGCTGCGAAGTTTGTTCAATACTGATATCAAAAGTTTTCACACCCTCAATCCCGATACTACTGAAATCAATTGTTTTAAATTTTTTATAATCAAATAAAAACTCCTGATCAGAAATAAACAATTCCTGAGGCGTTCTATGAGCAATATCTTTACTTAATGTTTCATATTTCTCGAGCGACTTCTCATAAAAAGATTTAAGCTTTTGTAATCCTACAACTCCATTTCTAGAAATCACAAAACTTTCATCTGGCAGGAGCTGGAGCAAGGAAACTCTACTTCCTGAAACTGAAAAATTCATATTTGAAACCAATTGAAACTCCTTTACTTTATCAACTGAAAGCTGTGTTTCAATATCAAAAGTCTTGATGTTTTCCACTTCATTTCCAAAGAAAGTTATTCTATAAGGTCTTTCATTAGAATAAGAGAAGACATCTACAATCCCGCCACGAACAGAAAATTCTCCAGGTTCGGAAACGAAATCCGCCTGCTGAAACTGATAATGAGACAGCAATTCATCAACAAAGTCAAAATCCAGTTGATCGCCTACTTTTATCTGGTGCGAAATCGCTTTAAAATCTTCTTTCTTAATAACTTTTTCTGACAAGGCTCCGATATAAGCAACAATTACTCTTGGAGATTTGCCGGAGTTTATTTTATTTAAAACCTCAGTTCTTAAAACCAGATTTGCATTTTGAGTTTTCTCAACCTGATAGGGTTCAAGATGGGTAGCTGGAAAATAAAGAACTTTATCCTTACCCAACAAATCTTCCATTTCCGTATTGGCATAAAGAGCATCCTCCTTATCATCTATGAGATAAAGAATATTCTTCTTTTGCGTAAGGAAAAGCTCAGCTATAAAAACAGAAGTTGAAGATCCTGCACTTCCTTTTACAGAAATATGCTGATGAGTCTCAAGTTGGGTGAAAATTTCTTTTCCAAACTCCTTTTGCAATAAATCGGGAAGAAATTTTTCTTTGATGGTCTTTAACTGCATAGTATATAGATATAAACGCCAAAATCGATTTCAGAACTTTTCCGAAACCGTTTAGTATGCAAAGATAATGAAAAGACAACATTTTGCGACTTTATCATTTTCGAAAACCACAAATAAAACTCACAAACAAAATAAATTTATTAAATTTTTAGAATTAATTATGTATTTTTAACAACATAACATCAAACAAAATATAATATGACTAAAAAATTACTATTTTTATTAAGCATCTTCCTTTTAAATCTCACTATGGCTCAAAGTGGTTTTGAGTATTCAAGGTCTTGGGGAACCTATTTCGGACCCGTGGGTGGAAGGTCATGGACTGCATTATTCGACACTAAACCTACACTTTTTGACTCTCAGGATAATATTTATGTAAAAGGATTAGTCACAGGAATCATCAGCTATAACACCCCCTATTATCAACAATTTAGCATAGGCAATGGTCAACCCTATTCATTTGGCTCAGGCCCTTATCCTCAGTCACTGTACAATGCAAAGTTTACTTCTGCAGGAAACCTCTCATTTTATGAGTATGATCAATTTCATCAAAATATTCCAGGCACTTTCCATAAGGAACTTATGTATATTGATTCACAAGATAACAAATACTATCAGTATCATTCCGGCGGCAATCTCCCGGTATCAGTAACTCCCGGTGTATGGATGCCTGCCACATCAGCGTATCCTTCTGTAATTCTTGCAAAATTATCAGCAAACAATACATTAATATGGGCTACATATCTTCCATCATTAGCAAGAATTACAACTGACGACTCTCAAAATGTTTATGTTTCAGGACTCACATATTCAGCACAGGACATAGCAACTCCGGGAGTCTTTCAGGAAAATTACCAGGTAATGACTATAGGTGGAGCCCAAATACCTAACGGATATCTAATAAAGCTAAATCCCAGTGGACAAAGAATATGGGGAACCTATTATCCAGGTTATGGTTCTGCAATCCAATATCATAACAACGGCCTATATATGATGGTAAGTCAAGAATTTGCATCTAATCAAATTTCAATTCCATCACCAGGTGCTTTTCAAACATTAAAATCAACAGGAGCAATTATGAAGATGAATGCGAATACAGGAACCAGAGATTGGGGAACCTATTATGGAGTAGGATTCGGAAATAATGGAATGACCAATTTTGAAGTCAACGACACTGGTTTATATATTGCAGGAAGAGATTATCTATCATCTGATCCAGCTACGAATAGTAACAATTATTATGGTACTCCTGGAAGTTACCAACCCCAAATGGCCGGAAATTCAGACATCTTTCTTAGTAAATTTGATCATTCCGGAAACAGAATCTGGAGCACCTACATGGGCGGAACGGGCAACGAAACCTCTCAAGGATCTCAAAAACCCCTTGCAATTACAGGAAATGATATCTACGTCTGTGGTTTGACTTATGGAGGAGGAAGTAATATATCAACCCCTAATGTTTATCAACAGAGCCCTCAGCAAAATAACAGCAATTCGGTAAACCGATTTTTCGCAAAATTTAATTCAAGTGGCTCTCTTCAGTGGAGCTCATATTATGGTGGAAGTAGTGAAAAACTAAACGAACCTCTCAATATAGCGATCCACAAAAGTGCGTTATATCTTTATGGAGAAACTACGGCACAAACCGGATATACAAGTGAAGGCTGCTGGCAATCTCAGATTATCGATCCAAACCCAACAGTGGTAGGTCAAGAGAAAAATGTAACTTTTCTAACAAAGTTTGATATAAAAACATTAAGCACCTCTGAAACCTCACAATTCAATGATCTGGCACTTTACAATAATCCAAACAATGGAAACTTTACTCTCAAGGGCAACATCCTTGAAAAAGAAAACTACAAAATTAGTCTATATGATATTTCAGGAAAACTCATCTATGAGGAAAACATGCAAAAAAACAATGAACAGAAATTTGTACTTCAGAACAAACTCGAGAACGGAACCTATATAATAAGCATTACAAGAAATTCTGGAGATTTCCAGAAAAGCTTTAAAATGGTGGTTAAAAAATAAAACTAAAACCTCATTCTGCTCTAAATCCAAAAACAAATACCCTTGATTTTAATTCAACCACAAAAAACAATTAAAAACAATAAACATTTCACAATATTTATTAAATTTTTTAAAACAAAAGTTAAAAAAAATCCTTTTTTATGACGTGGCATAATGTTTGGCAATTTGATCATTACCAAACATTAAAGATCGTATTATGAAAAAAGCAATTAAAATTTTAGGAATTTTCATGTTGATATTTTGTACTGTCATTACAATATCTTCATGTAGTGATGATGATGACCCAGTTAACAATGACTTCTTTGCAGGTACTTATAAAGGAACTGTTTCTTACAATGATGGAGGTTCTACCAACATTAACACTAACGATGGGAGCGTATTCGTTACAAAAATCGCAAGTGGCACAAAATATAATTTTGCATTCTCAAATAGTATTCCGGATCTCAATGGAATTGAATTTGAACAAAAAGGAGATCATACATTGGTGATGATAGGCTCAACAGGAACATCTTATATAAGAATAGATAACAACGAATTGAAAATACTCTTTATTAAAGATGGTAAAACGTGGACAGCTAATTGTACACGATAAAAATATCACACTTATTTACCGAGCCCGTTTCTATTCCAGAAGCGGGTTTTTCCGTGTATTACGATGAGCTTTAATGTTTTTTTAATCTGTAATAAACTTTAGTTAAGTTTCTGGAAGCTAGTTTTTTCAGCCTGTTTTTTGCATACCTTTACTTAACAAAACCAAAATAATATAATCCCTATGAAAAAATTATTAACGGCAATGTCACTGGTCTTAGGGCTAGGCCTTGCTACTGCTCAGCAAACTACTCCAGCAACTGCAACAAAAACAGCTCCGGTTAGTACTGTTAAAGTTAGTCAAGAAGCTCCAAAAACTTCAAAAACAACCGAAGCTAAAATGACTAAGCCAGCTGCCACTTCTACCTCTAAAGACGGAATGAAAATGAAAAAGGATGGAACTCCAGATAAACGATACAAAGAAAACAAACATTTAAAAAAAGACGGCACACCCGACAAAAGGTACAAAGCCAATAAATAAACTCAACATATAGTTGTTATTTTCATAATCAAATTTCGAAGAACCGATGAACTCATCATCGGTTTTTTTTATTTTCAAATTTCATTAAAATACCCTCAAATTCTTTAGTTATTTATAAATTTGAACCATGTTAAGCTTCCTTAAGAAAAATATAGCGCTGGCCTGGGCAAAAAAACATGTTCAAAAAGCCGAAGAATTCAAGAGAAATCCTGAAAGAGATCAGGAGAAATTACTTCTATCTTTGATCACGACTGCAAAAAAAACTCTTTTTGGAAGAGAACATGATTTTGAGAACATTCATTCTATAAAAGATTTTCAGGAAAAAGTTTCTATTGCTGACTATGAAGATCTAAAGCCCTATATCGAAAGAGTAAAAAAAGGGCAGGCTAATATTCTCTGGACCGACACTCCAGAATATTTTGCAAAAACCTCGGGAACAACTTCAGGATCAAAATATATTCCTATTTCTAAAGAGGCGATGCCTTTCCAGATAGCGGGTGCACAAAGCGCACTATTTCATTACATTGCTCAAAAAGAAAATGCTGATTTCGTTAAAGGAAAGATGATCTTCCTGCAAGGAAGCCCCGTGCTTGAAGAAGTTTATGGAATAAAGACAGGACGTCTTTCAGGAATTGTAGCCCACCATATTCCTAACTACCTTCAAAAGAATCGTCTTCCAAGCTGGGAAACTAATATTATAGATGACTGGGAAACCAAGGTTGATAAAATCATTGAAGAAACTGAAAAAGAAAACATGACCTTAATTTCCGGAATCCCACCGTGGCTGATCATGTATTTCGAAAAGCTAACTGAGAAACACGGAAAAAAGATTAAACAACTTTTTCCTAATCTTCAACTTATCGTTACTGGTGGTGTTAACTATGAGCCATACCGCGATAAAATGGAAGATCTTCTAGGAGGAGATGTTGATATTATTCAAACTTTTCCAGCTTCTGAAGGTTTTTTTGCTTTCCAGGACGACCACAAGAAAGAAGGACTTCTTCTTTTAACAAATCATGGTATCTTTTATGAGTTCATTCCTTTAGAGGAATATGGAAAACCTAACGCAAGAAGGCTTACCTTAAAAGACGTTGAACTGAATAAAGATTATGCACTAATTTTAACAACCAATTCAGGACTATGGGCTTACTCCATTGGGGATGTAGTCCGGTTTATTGATAAAAAACCTTATCGGATTTTAGTAAGCGGAAGAACCAAACACTTCACCTCTGCTTTCGGGGAACATGTAATTGCATTTGAAGTAGAAGCGGCCATAAAAGCCACTTTAGAAAAATACCCTGCTCAAATTATAGAATTTCATCTCGCCCCACAAGTAAATCCAGAAGAGGGACTTCCCTATCACGAATGGTTTATTGAATTTGAAAGAGAGCCTGGGGATTTACAAATTTTCAAAAACGAACTTGATGATCAACTAAGAAAAAGAAACACTTATTATGACGATCTTATTTCAGGAAATATCTTACAAAAGCTTCACATCAGTCCATTGAGAAAAAATGCTTTTCAGGAATATGCCAAATCTCAGGGAAAACTTGGCGGCCAGAATAAGACTCCAAGATTAGCAAATGATAGAAAAATTGCCGATTTATTAGAAATCTACAAATTCTAATCATATTTTTTCAATTCCAAAAACATATATTCAAAAAAAATTATAAATTTGAAAAACTAAATAAAAATAATGAAAGCATCTGTACTTTTAAAATCATCTTTACTGACATCTTTATTTTTTATCTCTTCATGTGCTACTACAAAATACAGTGAAGATGTTTCGAAAAATAATTACTCCAATCTAGAAGCAGGAAGAATGTACATTGTCACTATGAAAGACGGTTCTAAAAAACAAAAAATGTTATTCCGTAATATACAGGGTGATAATATTGTAGGAACTGCCGGAAAAAAAGACAGTACAGAGGTAATTATTCCTAAGGCCAATGTTGCTGCGGTTAAGGACAGATCAAGAGCAAGAGTAGCTGGAGGTGCCGTTATAATCGGTGCTGCCGCCGCTGCTGCTATCGTAGTAAGTGCTTCAAGAGCAGATTAAATAGATTTTATCTTTCAAAATACATTTGATTTATCATTTGAAAAATCAATAAGCTAATAGCTCTAAATAAATATTTAGAGCTATTTTTGCGTATGATTTCCTTTACTCCGTTAAAAACACTACAAAATATTGAATTTAGAAATCTTCTTACGGGAAGATTTTTTATCGTTTTAGCCTTCAGAATGCTTGCTACCTTACTTGGATGGTGGGTATATCAATTAACAAAAGATCCATTTTCAATAGGATTAATAGGTCTTTCAGAGGTCATACCAGCTGTTAGCTGCGCATTATATGCAGGACATGTAATTGATATGAATGAGAAAAAAAGGCTTTTATTAATTTGCAATTATGCCTATATATTCCTCATAGGCTTGCTTCTTATTCCTGCTTTTTTTGATGTTGAAATGCATTTTACAGGCCATCAGATCACCTATTTTATTTATAGTGTGATTTTTTTTACAGGAATCGCAAGAGCTTTTATTGGCCCAATCGTTCCATCGATGATCCCAAAAATTGTAAAAAAAGAAAATCTACCTAATGCAGTAACTCTCAACCAGGCTACATTTCTGATATCTTCAGTGTGTGGACATGCAGCTGGAGGTATTTTGATAGGCTTTTTTGGCGTAAAATGGACATTAGTAGTTATTATCTTATTAATTTTCACAGCATCTCTCTTTTTCTGGCAACTTAAAAAACAACATTCTGAATATAAAAAAGACAGTGTAAATGTTATAGAAAGCATGCGCGAAGGTATTTCGTACATATTCAAGACCAAAGAAATTTTGGGAGCACTGTGTTTAGATATGTTTGCTGTCCTTTTTGGTGGTGCTGTAGCTATGATTCCGGTGTATGCTACCGATATATTAAAAGTAGGCGCAGAAGGATTTGGTTTATTAAATGCCGCATCAGACATCGGCTCTATGTGTATTATTACTACTTTATCAATCATTCCGTTAAGAAAGAACCAAGGGAAAATACTTCTTGCTGTGGTTACAGGATTTGGACTTTGCATAATAGGGTTTGGATTATCAAACATATACTGGTTATCATTTATGTTTTTGGTGTTAAGTGGGATGTTGGATGGAATTTCAGTTGTCATACGAGGCACTATTGTACAATTAAAAACACCAGATCACATCAGGGGACGCGTTCTGAGCGTAAATTCTATCTTTATTATGTCTAGTAATGAAATGGGGCAATTTGAAAGTGGATTATCCGCAAAGCTCCTTGGGGTAGTCCGTTCGGTCGTATTTGGCGGAACAATGACCGTACTTATTGCATTAATTGTAGGAAGTACCAATTCTAAACTAAGAAAAATGCAATATTAAACACATATTTACCGTTCTATTAAATAAATCTTAAAAACATTAATTGAAGATTAATAATTTTTTATATTTGTCGTATAAAATCCCCCCTTATGAAAAAAACTTTACTCACTTTTTATTTTGTATTGTTTAGTGTACTTATTTCTGCCCAGAGTAGTTACGAGAATACACTGAATCAAAAAGCAGAAAAAATATCGTCTGCAAAAACCGTCGCTGATTACGAAAAGCTTTTCAGAGAGTTTTCGGAATTAAAAAAATCCAGAGATCCTTACAGGTGGAAAGCGTATTATTATGCTGGCCTTGTATTATACAAGGAAGGTGAATTTATTATAAACAGCGGCAATAAGAAAGCAGATACTAGATATACTAACAGCCTCGCTGAAAAGTTTGTTGCAGGAAGTTTAGAATTACAACCTGATAATAAAGAAATCACTGATTTACTAAATCTTATTCGAGAGCAGAGAACAAAGTTTGAAGCCGTTAAAACTGCAAAATAGTTTTACAGTACAAATTTACTTCTATTTAAAAAAAAAATTATGAAAAAAACATTACTCTTTATAGCCTTTTTGGTATCTCATATTTTTTTCGCACAAAATAACGACTGCTCAACAGCAATACCTATCTGTAGTAATGCAGATATTACCCTTACACCCACTGGAACCGGAAACAGTGATGAAGGGAATGCAGGTTGTTTAGGCGGAGAAAACAACTCTATTTGGTTTACCTTCAGTACACTTACTGCAGGTACTTTGACATTTGCGATTGATCCTGTTAATAATGTGGATTATGACTGGGCTCTTTATGGCCCTAATAACACCTGTGCAGAGATTCAAACCATAATGCCACTCAGATGCTCTTATGATTCGCCATCACCTGGACAGTACATAACAGGACTTAACCTCACTTCACTTGATACATCGGAAGATGCAGGTACTGATAATTTAGGAAACCCATCAGATGGTATGGTAAAATATATCGATGTTCTGCCAGGACAAGTATATTATCTGTTAGTTGATCAATTTTCCGGCGCCAGCTCACAGTTTTCACTAACCTTCGGAGGATCTGCAGGATTACTTACTCCTTTTGGAGATCCTGTTTTACAGCCATATCCGTTTGTTACACCTGGCCCAAATCATGATGGTATTCTTGACATTTGTAATTTAAATTTTGATTTCTCTACTTTGACTTCAGGAATATTAAATGGTAACCCTAGCTTCATTATTAAGTATTATAAAACAGCTACTGATGCTTTGGATGATGTAAATCCAATCATTGGCCAAACTGTTGTAAATCCAGCTACAACTTACACTTATGTTATCAGCTATTTTGACCCTACAAGTCCAGCCAGTTTTTTAAATAAGTGCAAAGAATTTGGAACGATAAAATTCGTAGACAGGTCATTCACACTCACTCCAGGATCACTTACTTCCTGTAGTAATAACAACTCCGGAACAGGAACCTATGACTTATCAACTGCAGACGTTGGTGCAGGTGCCATTCCTGGTCTGACATTTCAATATTATCCTTCACTAGCTGATGCTAATAATGGAACAAGTGAAATCACAAACCCTTATGTTTATGTTGCTCCTTCAGGATCTGCCTACGTAAAAGCAACCAATCAGTTTGGATGTACAGCAATAGCCGAAATCAAGCTAAACTTCCATCCAATTGTAACGGTATTAGAACCTACTATAAGATCTTGTTTTATTGAAACAAACCCTTCAACAGCATTGTTTAATCTTCCAGCCGCTATCGTAACATCTCTGTCTGGAACCACTAAAAAATATTACCCATCTATGACAGATGCTGTAAACGCTACAAATGAAATTTTGCCAGCCGCAGCTGCAGCATATGTAGCTCCGAACGGTGTTGTTTACGTTAGGGTATCAAATTCAAACAATTGTTTCACTGTTGCAAAGATTACCTTGATCGTATTACCTCCGGTAAAATCTACAGTTTTGGTTGATAAGATCATCTGTATGGAAGATAGAACAACTTTAGATGCAGGCCCTGGATTTGCTTCTTATTTATGGAGCACCGGTGCTACAACGCAGGCAATTACAGACGTCCCGGTTGGAACTTACTGGGTAAAATTAAAAACAGGAGAATGTATTACAACCCAAACAGTAACAGTTCATCCTACCGAACAACCAGTTATAACGAATGTAGATATTTCAACGAATACCATTACTGTAAATGTTATTGGAGGCACTCCACCTTATAAATATTCAATTGATAATATCAACTGGCAGGATTCAAATGTATTTAATAATATCCCTAGAGGAGATACTCAAATTTATGTGAAAGATTCTTATGATTGTGAACCTATTGACGTCACTGTTGTAGTTCCTAATTTAATTAATGTGATCACTCCTAATAATGATGGTATTAATGATGTAATTGACTATTCTGCGTTAGCAGGCAAGCAAAATTTAGTATTAAGCATATTTGACCGATATGGTGCTAAGATTTTCCAGGCTGATAAAACTAATGGCTATAAGTGGGATGGTACTACCAATGGAAATAAAAAAGTTTCAACTGGAACTTACTGGTATTCTGTAACCTGGAATGAGAATGATAAGAAAAATACGCCTATCAAATTCTCTAGCTGGATTATGGTTAAAAACAGAGAATAATCATATTTTTTAGTAAAAACCGCTTTTTCAAGCGGTTTTTATTAATTCGTGCGAATAATAACTTAAATATTTTGTTATTTTCGCTATTTTTGTTACATTAAATTCATTTCAAAATGAGAAAATTACTACTTATTTTTATTTTATTTTTGTCCCAATTATATTTTTCACAATCGGACTGTATTACTGCAATTCCGGTATGTGGAAACTCAGACATTTCCTATAATCCAAGTAATCATGGTACTATTGCGGAACCAACATCAAATAGTTGTTTAAATTTAGAACACTTTTCTGTTTGGTATGTATTTACTGCCGCAACTACAGGAACGATTGAATTTACCATAACTCCATATACGGTCCCTAATGTATTTCAATACGATTATGACTTCGCGGTATATGGACCAAACATTGATTGTGCTACCTGGGATTTTGGTAATGCAATCAGATGTAATTTCTCTGGTACAAGCGGAGCAACGGGATTAAGTTCTACAATAACAGGAGACAAATGGGAAGCACCGTTGGATGTAATTGCTGGAGAAACATACTATCTTCTTATAGATAACTATCTTCCAGACAATCCTTATGGTTTTTCTTTAACCTGGGGAGGAACTGCTGCTCTGACTTCTCCATTTAACGACCCTGCATTAACCCCTAATCCATTTATCGCACCAGGAGTGCCTGGTCCTACACCAGATTCTCCTAATGAGATTTTAAAATGTGCACTACCAAGTTCATTTGATTTTAATACTTTAACTGCAGGAATTATAAATGGTAATCCTAATTTTTCGATAACCTATCATAGTGATAACAATGATGCGATAACAGGAAACAACCCTTTACCTACTCCCACAGTTGTAAATGGAACCACTATTTATTATTACAGAATAACATATACCGACCCAACGAATCCCGACAACCCGATTAATAAATGTTTTATAACTGGGAAGTTTAAATTCAGGCAAGGTAATATTGTCGCCAAAGATGCTACTCTTTTCGAATGTAATAACAATGGTGCTGGAACTGCAACCTATAATTTAACATTGGCTGATACCTTTAGTGATCCAACTGCGATAAAGAAATACTATCCTACATTAGCTGATTTAAATGCTGGGACTAATCAGATTATGAATCCAGCAGCCTATGTTTCAGCTGAAAAGAAAGTGTATGTAAAAGTAACTTCAACAGAAGGATGTTCAGATGACTCTGAGATCACTTTAAAATTCCATCCTGTTGTAGTAGTTAATGATGCTACTATCGAATCTTGTTATATAGATACTAATATAACGACAGCATCATTTGATTTAACCACTGCTAATGTCTCAAATCAAGCACCGATTACTAAAAAGTTTTATACTACACTGGCCAATGCTGTAAGTGGAACAAGCCCAATAGCTAATCCTCTGGCGTACGTCTCTACTAACGGTGAGGTATATGTAAAAGTATTCAATGCTAACTTATGTTATGCTATTGCTAAAATTACCCTTAAAGTTTTACCTCCGGTAAAATCTAACGTTCTGAAGGATGTTACTATTTGTTTAGAAGATAAGACAACGTTAGATGCAGGACCTGGTTTCGACGGGTATGAATGGAGCACGGGAGCAACAACCCAAGCCATTACGAATGTACCTGTAGGATCTTATTGGGTAAAGTTAAAAACAGGAATTTGCTACACGGTACAGCAAGTAAATGTATATGCTTCGCAACAACCCGTTATTACGAGTGTTGATATTTCAAACAATACAATTACAGTAAATGTTTCAGGAGGCAAAGCGCCATATAAATACTCTCTAGATGGTGTTAACTGGCAGGATTCAAATGTATTCACAGGTCTTCCTAGAGGAGAAAACAAAATCTATGTTATAGATTCTTTTGACTGTACACCTATTGATATTCAAGTAACAGTTCCAAATTTAGTTAATGCTATCACTCCAAATGGAGACAACGTAAATGATTATGTAGACTACTCTGAATTAGGATACAAGAAAAATCTCGTTTTCATTGTTTATGATAGATACGGAAATAAATTGTACGAGGCTGATAAAATGAGAGGATACAGATGGGATGGTACTTCTGGTGGTAAAAAAATTATAACCGGTACTTATTGGTTCACGATCTCATGGAACGAAAATGATAAAAACAATACTCAAACGAATTATAGCGGATGGATATTGGTAAAAAACAGAGAATAATTTATATAATTAATCAAATCTAAAAAATCACCTCAATATTGAGGTGATTTTTTTATCAACATATTTTATCTTTTATTGGCGGTATTTTAGTACCTATTAAGAATAATTTGTTGAATACTATTTTTTAATTATTTTTTAAATAAACTATCTTTGCAACATGGCGCAGAAAGAAACATTATCATCTCTTACGCATGGAAACTTTGCGAAGGAACTGTCAATTGCTGATGGAAAAATGCCTCCTAATGCAGTAGATTTTGAAAGATTGATTATAGGAACTTTTTTAATTGATAAGAAAGGACTAGACCATTCCATTGACTTACTTACTCCTGAAGTTTTTTATGACCCCAGACATCAGGTGATCTTTACTACCATATTGAAATTGTATGAAGGTAACCATCCTGTAGATTTAATGACCATTATACAGGAGCTAAAAAAGGAGGAAAAACTACATTTAGCAGGTGGCGATCATTATATTATTGATCTAACGATGGGAGTTAGCTCATCTGCGCATATTGAATATCACGTTCGTGTTATTCTTGAAAAATATATTTTAAGAAGTTTAATTAACGTTTCTGCCAACGTTATCGACTCTTCATATAAAGAATCAACTGACGTATTTGAACTACTGGATAAAGCGGAACAATCATTCTTTGAAATTACTAACGGTACTATTAAAAAAGGTTTCGATACAGCAAATTCATTGGTAAAACAAGCTATTGATACTATTAAATCTTTAAAAGATAAAGAAGGCCTTTCAGGGGTTCCATCGGGATTCAGAGATGTCGATAAAGAAACAGGAGGTTGGCAAAATTCTGACCTTATTATTATTGCTGCACGTCCGGCGATGGGTAAAACTGCATTTCTTCTTTCCATGGCAAGAAATATTGCGGTAGGGCACAAAATCCCTATGGTTCTTTTCTCTCTGGAGATGGCATCAGTACAGCTTATCACAAGGATGATCGCTTCTGAAACAAGAATTTCTTCCGAAAAATTAAGGAAAGGAACATTGGATGATGAAGAATGGCAAAGACTGTTCTCCAATGTATCCGAATTGGAAAATGCACCTCTTTTTATTGATGAAACTCCCTCACTTTCCATATTCGATTTCAGGGCAAAATGCCGAAGACTAGTTATGCAACATGGCGTTAGACTGATCATGGTTGACTACCTTCAGCTAATGACCGCAGGAGGTGGAGGAAAAGGAGGCGGAAACCGTGAACAGGAAATTTCTATGATTTCACGTTCATTAAAAGCTATTGCAAAAGAATTGAATGTACCAGTAATTGCGCTTTCTCAGCTTTCAAGAAGTGTGGAAACCCGTCCTGGAAAAAGACCTCAACTTTCCGATTTAAGGGAATCAGGAGCAATTGAGCAGGATGCCGATATTGTATCTTTTATATTTAGACCGGAATATTATAAAATTGCCGTTTGGGATAACGATGAGGAAGGACAGGAAAGTTCAACAGAAAATCAAGCAGAACTAATTATTGCAAAACACAGAAATGGTGCTACGGCAGATGTAAGATTATCATTCTTGAAACATTTTGCAAAATTTGGAGATGTAGAGGCTGCGATGGGAGGAGCTCCAGGATATCCCTCTAATTTTAATTCTAATGAACCTAGTGGTTTTGACAAGATAAAAACCACCATTCAACCAGGTGCGGCATTTGATCTTCCAGATAACTCTCAGCTCTCAGGATCTTCTATGAATGATTTTGATGATGATGATGATTTCCCATTTTAAATAATTAAATACAACCATTCTTACAGATCAGAAAGTTTTGAGAATTGAAATATATACCGACGGAGCATGTAGTGGAAATCCTGGAAAAGGAGGATATGGAATTCTGATGCGCGTTCCAGAAAAAAATTATCAAAAAACTTTTTCTAAAGGTTTCCGAAAAACAACAAATAACAGAATGGAACTTTTAGCTGTTATTACAGCTTTAGAAAAACTGAAATCAACAGAAAATGACATTCATGTTTTTACAGACAGTAAATATGTTTCAGATGCCATTAATCAAAATTGGATTTCAGGCTGGATAAAAAGAGGTTGGAAAAACGTAAAGAACCCTGATCTGTGGAAAAAGTTCGTTATCCTCTATAATCAGCACAGTCCAAAAATGCACTGGATAAAAGGACATGCCGGTCATTTCGAAAATGAGTTGTGTGATAAGCTTGCAGTTGCCGCCGCAGCATCTTCTCATTTAGAAATTGACACCTTTTTTGAAGATCTTGAAAATAATTCCCTGTTTTAAAGAAAACTCCTCAAATGGAATCTATATCAGTATTTCCAACTATTCTACACCCTGAATTAGTTATTTCACTAGCTTAATTAACTTTTATTAAAATATTATTAATCTTTTCTGCAAAATTAACACTGAATACATATTTATTACTTAGGATTTAATATATTTACACGTCCAATTTTTAAACATCCTAATTAATGAATAAAAAATTACTATTTTATTTTACTCTGGTTTTATTCTGCTTATCCGGAAAACTCTTTTCACAAACTTATCAGCTCACAGGAAATCCCGTGAATACTACAGGTTGGACCGTAGTTCCTTCTGCAGTAGTAAATGGAGATTTTGTCATGCTTACCGATGACTTAACAAATAAATCCGGAGCTATAAAGCTTAATGATCCCATTAATCTAAAATACTGTGACAAATGGAGAATTGAATTTGATTTCAGAATGGATGGAAATGGAACATCTGCTGGAAGAGGAGATGGCTTTTCATTTTGGTATCTACAAAATCCTCCAATAACAAGTCAACTGGGCTCTGGTTTAGGAATCCCGCAAAATGCAATCGGCTTAATGATTGGTTTTGACCTTTACAACAATACAACAGCAGGTCAGATGAATAAAGTACATCTTGCCTATGGTGTTGTACAAAATACCACTGATACAAACAATATCGAATATTTTAATACTCCCGGAAGTTCATTTCACTCTGCTGATCTAACGTCTACCCTTCCTTTGGTAGGCCCCACCTTTAAACATGTTGAGGTGACCGGAGAAGTGGATCCTGCAACACCAACTAACTGGATTATTACTTTAAAAATTGATGGAACCTCAGTTATTAACCAATCTTTTGCACCTGCCGGAGCAGCAGCAGCAATAACCCAGGGATATTTTGGCTTCTCTGCATCTACAGGAGCAGCATCTGTAAGAAACTCCATTAAAAATGTAAAGATATATACGGACAAAGTTGCAATATTACAAAACTCTGCAACACAATCTTTCTGTCCCAATCCTTCCACAGGGAACGGTGTTGTGAATTTAACTACATTCAATTCGCAGTTTGTAACTACACCAGCGAACTATACATTTACTTACTATGTTCTAGGTAGCTCAACACCAATTGCGAATCCTACCAATTATCAATTCAATGCCAATACAACGATATCCGTTGTCATAAAAGACAATGCAGGAGTCCTATGCGATAATCCTGACGGAAAAATACTCCTCGTTCTCGCTCCGTTCACAGCAAGTAATGTAACAATATCTGAATGTAACAATAATAAAGCTGGCATAGCAACATTTAACCTTGTAACAGCGCCTGTAACAGGAGTACCTGGCGTCATTAAGAAATTCTATAAAACGTTAAATGACCTCAACGCGGGAACCAATGAGATTACAAACCCAGCAACTTACACTTCTGCTCCAGGAATTGTTTATGTGAAAGTAACAACCCCTCAAGGCTGTACTGGAACAGCACAAATCACTCTTTCATTTCTTCCTGAAGTAGTTGCTAATGATGACACTATACGTTCATGTTTTATTGATACAAATATTACATCCGGTTTATTTAATCTAACCACAGCCAACATAACAACACAAACTGGAGTTATCAAAAAATATTATACAACCCTGGCAAATGCTGTAGGTGGTACTAACGAAATAGTAAATCCGGCAGCATATGTTTCCACTACCGGCGTAGTCTATGTTAAAGTAACTGATGCCAATAATTGTTATACTATTGTAAAGATCAATCTTGTTGTTTTACCTCCGGTACAATCCTCCGTTCTTAAAGATCAGACAATTTGTATCGATGAAACAGCAACTTTAGATGCAGGTCCGGGTTTTGATGGTTATCTATGGAATACAGGAGCAACCACTCAATCTATTCAAAATGTTCCTGTAGGAATTTACTCAGTTTTGCTAAAAACAGGAAACTGCCTTACCAATCAGATCGTAAGAGTAAAAGCAGCTCCACAACCTGTTATTACAAGCATTGATATTACCAACAGCACAATCACCGTCAATGTAAATGGTGGCACTCCACCCTACAAATTTTCTTTAGATGGTGTTACATGGCAGGATTCAAACATATTTTCAGGTTTATCAAGAGGAGAACATAAAATATTTGTTAAAGATTTTTACAACTGTAACCCTATTGATGTACAAATCACTGTTCCTAATCTTATCAATGCTATTACACCAAACGGAGATAACGTAAATGACTATATCGACTATTCTGCCCTTGCTTACAAAAAGAATCTGGTATTCATTGTTTATGACAGATATGGAAATAAGCTATATGAAGCCGATAAATTGAGAAATTACAGATGGGATGGCACTTCCGGTGGTAAAAAAATATCTACTGCTACTTACTGGTATACGATCTCTTGGAATGAAAATGACAAAAACAATACTCAAACAAATTACAATGGCTGGGTATTGGTTAAAAATAGAGAATAATAAAGAAAAGATCACTCCATTATCGGTAGTGGTCTTTTTTATTACTTAAGTTTTATTATAAAACAAAAAGGATTTGAATTAATTAAATGGAAAAACAATAACACTTTACTCCACTCACCTCAATGAAAAAAACTTTACTCTTCTGCCTTCTTATCATCTTGATCAATCTGCCCAGTATTCTTTTCTCTCAGACATATCAACTTTCGGGTAACCCAGTAAATACTACAGGATGGGATCTTGTTTCAAGCGCAAATGTAAATACTGATTTTATACAACTTACCGCGGATCAAGGAAATCAATATGGTGCTATTAAACTAACCAACCCAATCAATCTGAGGTATTGTGACAAATGGAAGGTAGAATTCGATTTTAGGATCGACGGAAATGGGACTGCCCAATTCGGGAGAGGGGACGGCTTTACCTTTTGGTATCTGGCTAATCCTCCAACAGGATTTGTTTCAGGAGGCGGATTAGGAATCCCGGCTAATGCTTCAGGTTTAATGGTTGGGTTTGATATTTTTAACAACACCACAGAAGGACAAATGAGCAAGGTTCATATTTTGTATGGGACCAACAACTCTCTTAACAACAATATAGAATATAATAATACTGCAGGCAGTACATTCCACTCTCCTGATTTGAATCCCACACAGCCATTTGTCGGCGCAACCTACAAACATGTAGAAGTAAATGGTGAAACAGATCTCGCCAATCCTACCAACTGGCTTATTAAGGTAAGAATAGACGGGGTACTTATTGCAGATCAATCTTTTGCCCCATCTGGAGGTGCAATTGGAATGACTCAGGGATATTTCGGCTTTTCAGCAGCAACTGGAGGAGCAAGCGCGAGACATTCTATTAAAAATGCTAAAATTTTCGTAGATAAAGTGCCTATTTTACAAAGCACCATTACTCCTTTCGTATGCGTAAATCCTGCGACAGGAAACGGAACTGTAGATTTAACATCTTACAATTCTCAGTTCGTAAATAATCCGGCAAATTATATTTTTACTTATTATGTTCTGGGCAACTCGACACCTATTGCCAATCCAACAAGTTTTCAGTATACAGGAGCCACAACAATCACAGTTGTTGTTAAAGATCCTTCCTCCACATTATGCGATAATGGAGATGGAGTCATTCAACTGAACCCAACTCCTTTTGCAGCAGATGATGTTACCATAACAGGATGCAACAACAATAATGCAGGAACAGCTACATTTGATCTAACCACGGCTGCAGTTACAACTGTTCCGGGGGTCATAAAGCAATATTACCCGTCATTAGCAGACCTTAATGCCGGCACTAATGAAATTATGAATCCAACTGCTTATGCATCTCCTGTAGGATCTGTTTTTGTAAAAGTGACCACTCCACAGGGTTGTGTAGATGTTGCACAAATCACTCTAAACATCTATCCTGTTGTTGTTGTAAATGATACAACTCTTAGATCTTGTTTTCTGGAATCAAATCCATCTATGGCATCATTCAACCTCACAGCCGCAGCAGTGGCCACACAAGTTGGAATTTCTAAAAAATATTATCCATCTCTGACAGATGCCATAAATGGGACAAATGAAATCACAACACCCGCAGCATATATTGCTCCAAACGGAGTCATTTACATTAAAGTCACTAACGGAAACGGATGCTATGCTGTAGCCAAAGTCACACTAATTGTACTCGCTCCCGTATTGTCTACTGTCCTACAGGATAAAACAATTTGTATTGAAGACAAAACAACATTAGATGCAGGTCCTGGTTTTGCATCTTACTTATGGAGTACCGGGGCAACAACTCAGGCTATTACCAATGTAGGAGTAGGTGTTTATTGGGTTAAATTAAAAACAGGCGAATGTATTGCTACACAAACTGTAAAAGTTCATCCCGCAGAACAGCCGGTTATTACTAATGTAGATATTTCAACCACCACAATAACAATAAATGTAATTGGCGGAACTCCTCCGTATCAATATTCATTAGACAATATTATCTGGCAGAACTCCAATGTGTTTGCTAATCTACCTAGAGGAGAAAGCACTGTATTTGTAAAAGATGCCTATGATTGTGAACCGATCAATGTTACTGTAACAATTCCAAATATAATTAATGTGATTACTCCTAACGGAGATGGTATTAATGATGTAATTGATTATTCGGCATTAGCAAATAAACAAAACCTTGTGTTCAATATATTTGACAGGTATGGAGCTAAGATTCACCAAGGAGATAAGTCTACAAAATATAGATGGGATGGAACCATAGGTGGTAGAAAAGTTCCTACAGGAAGCTATTGGTACTCTGTTTCATGGAATGAAAATGACAAAAAGAATACTTCTATCAAGTATTCCGGTTGGGTTCTAGTAAAGAATAGAGATTAACTAAAATAGGTAATCAAGAGATAAAGAATCACTCCTTAAAACGGAAGTGATTCTTTTTATCAAATCAGATCCAAAGACGTATTTTGTATAAACTAAAACTAAAAATCTATTATTTATCATACTTAAAATATCTCAAAAACAAATAACCTAATAACAATGAAAAAAACTATACTTTTTTATTTCCTTCTTATTTTACTTTGTCTTCCAATACAGCTCATATCACAAACTTATCAGCTAGCAGGTAATCCCGTAAATACTACGGGATGGACAATGGTTGCTCCCACCGTTGTGAATACGGATTTTGTACAGCTTACGCCCGACACCAATGATAAATCAGGTTCTATAAGATTAAATGAGCCTATAAACTTAAAGTATTGTGACAAGTGGAGAGTAGAGTTCGATTTTAGAATGGACTCCAATCAAACTTATACCGGCGACGGTATCGCGTTTTGGTATCTGGCCAATCCACCAATCGCAAGCATCCTCGGTTCCGGGCTAGGTGTATCTCAAAATGCAATCGGTTTTATTACGGCTTTTGACACTTATAACAATGCTACAGGAAGCTCAGGAATGAGTAAAGTACATGTTGCCTATGGACAAGTTCAAAATACGACAGACACTAATAATGTCGAGTTTTATAATGTTCCGGGAAGCTCTTTTCACTCAGCAGATCTTAATTCAACACAACCATTTCAAGGAACAACTTACAAACATGTTGAAGTAAGCGGAGAGGTAGACCCCGCAGCTCCTGCCAACTGGATCGTAAAAATAACACTTGATGGTACATTAATCGTAAACCAATCCTTTGCACCTTCCGGAGCTGCAGCCGCAATGACTGTTGGGTATTTCGGTTTTTCAGCATCTACAGGAGGAGCAAGAGCCAGACACTCTATTAAAAATGTAAAAGTTTATGTTGATAAAATCCCTCTTTTACAAACTGCAATTACAAAATCGATTTGCCCAGATTTAGCTGGAATGGCAACTATTGATCTTACGACATTAAACTCACAGTTTACAACAACACCTACTAATTATACCTTTACATATTACATTACAGGAAGTGGAACACCAATTCCTAATCCCACAAATTTCCAATACACTTCAGATACCAATATTTCTGTCGTTATAAAAGACCCAACATCTGTATTATGCGACAATAATGACGCAACAGTAACTTTAAAAGTTGCTCCAATTGTCACTGTAAACGATACCACTTTAAGATCCTGTTTCCTTGAGGCAAATCCCTCAACAGCATTATTTAATCTTACGACCGCTATTGTAACAGGAACTCCGGGAGTATTGACTAAAAAATATTATCCATCTCTAGCAGATGCTCAAAACGGAACAAACGAAATAGCCACTCCAACTGCTTATATTGCACCAAACGGAGTCGTGTATATCAGAGTCACCAACTCAAACGGGTGTTACGCAGTGGCTAAAGTCACTCTAATTGTACTAGCTCCCGTACTTTCTACTGTTCTAAAAGACAAAATAATTTGTATAGAGGATAAAACTACTTTGGATGCAGGTCCAGGTTTTGCATCTTATCTTTGGAGCACAGGAGCAACAACACAGGCTATTACCAATATAGGAGTAGGTGTTTATTGGGTTAAACTAAAAACAGGAGAATGTGTTGCCACTCAAAACGTAAAAGTATATCCTGCTGAACAACCAGTTATTACCAATGTAGATATTTCAAGCAGCACGATCACAGTAAATGCCATTGGTGGAACTCCTCCATATCAATACTCATTAGACAATATCAACTGGCAAGATTCTAATGTGTTCACTAGCTTACCAAGAGGGGAATGTAACCTATTTGTAAAAGATGCCTATGATTGTGAACCAATCGACATTACCATAACTATTCCTAATTTAATTAATGTAATTACTCCTAATGGAGATGGAGTAAATGATGTAATAGATTATTCAGCCCTTGCTGGTAAACAAAATCTGGTATTTAGCATCTACGATAGATATGGTGCTAAAATCCATCAGGGTGACAAATCTAATAAATACACTTGGGACGGAACTATTGGCGGTAGAAAGGTTTCCACAGGAAGCTACTGGTTTTCTGTAACATGGAATGAAAATGACAAAAAGAACACGCCTCTAAAATATTCCGGTTGGATATTGGTGAAGAATAGAGAATAATATAAACATTCATTCATATCAAAAGGGTTGCTTCAAAAATGGAGCAATCCTTTTTTTGTGTTATTTATAAACAGATAATTCATAACAACTCCATTTTATTCATATTCAATTCTTAAATTTGTCCTATGAATTATTTGGAAGCTTTAAGCAGAAGATATTCTGTAAAAAAATTCAATAAAGAGATTATACCTCAGGAAACACTTCACAATATTCTTGAGTCAGGAAAACTGTCTGCAAGTTCTTTGGGGCTGCAACCTTATAAAATCTTAGTTGTTGAAAGCGAGGAAATGAAACAAAAACTAATTCCGGCTTTTTATAATCCATCTCAAATTTCTACATGCTCTCATCTCATTGTTATTATTTCAAAAAAAACAATTGACGAAAGCTACATCCGGGGCTATTTCAATCACATTTCTGAAGTAAGAGATATTCCTTTAGAAAACCTAAATCTTTTTAAAAATAGTATAAGCCAGCACGTTAATCAAAAAAACCAGGATGAAATTTTCAACTGGGCAGAAAAGCAATCGTATATCGTTTTAGCAAATTTAATGTATGCAGCAGCTATTGAAAATATAGACACCTGCCCAATGGAAGGTTTTCGTGAAGATTTAATTGAAAAAATCCTGGATATAAACCCGGAAACAGAAAAAGTAACTGTTACACTGGCAATTGGCTACCGTTCTGAAGAAGATCTCTTTCAGCACATGAAAAAAGTAAGGAAACCAAACGAAAAATTGTTTAAATTTATTTAATGATTAGACCATTGTCTTAAAGCAAGCATATGATAAAAGCGGATGTATTAATAATTGGTTCCGGAATCTCGGGACTTTCTTATGCCATTAAAGTTTCTGAACAACTTCCTGATGCCAAGATAATCATAGTAACAAAGTCCGATGAGGATGAAAGCAACACTAAATATGCACAAGGCGGCTTAGCTGTGGTTACAGATTTCAAAAAAGACAATTTCGACAAACACATTGAAGATACTATGCGCGCCGGTGACGGTGAAAGTAAACGTGATGTTGTTGAAATGGTCGTAAAAGAAGCTCCTAAAAGATTCAATGAAATTGTAGAATGGGGTGCAAAATTCGACATGAAAAATGGTGAGTTTGCACTAGGTAGAGAAGGCGGACATACGGAAAACAGAATTGTTCACCATAAAGACATTACCGGTTTTGAAATTGAAAGAGCCCTTTTACAAACGGCCAAAAACAGCCCAAATATTGAGATATTAGATCATCATTATGTCATTGATATCATCACACAACATCATGTTCCGGGAAAAGAATTAAATGAAGGTGACATCCATTGTTATGGTGCATATATTTTGGATGAAAAATCCAAAGCCATTAAAAAGATCACTTCAAAAATAACACTTGTGGCAACAGGAGGTGCAGGACATGTTTATAAAAACACAACCAACCCAACCATTGCAACTGGTGACGGGATTGCTTTTGTTGCACGAGCGAAAGGAAATGTTTCTAATATGCAGTATTACCAATTCCATCCAACAGCATTGTATAGCAAAATTGATGGAATGCTTTTCTTAATTTCTGAAGCCGTTCGGGGAGATGGGGCTAAACTTAGAACCAAGAGAGGGGAAAAATTCATGCACAAATATGACGAACGTGAAGAACTTGCATCAAGAGATATCGTAGCCAGAGCCATTGATAACGAAATGAAAATCTCCGGTGATGAATATGTAGGCCTAGACTGCAGAGAAATGAATAAAGAAAAATTCCTGGATCATTTCCCCAACATTTATAAAAAATGCAGAGAAGAAGCCATCGATCCTTTTACACAACTCATCCCGGTTGTTCCCGCTTGCCATTACTTGATGGGCGGAATTGAAGTCGACAAAGACGGACAATCATCAATCAATAATTTATTTGCAGTCGGAGAATGTACCAATTCAGGGTTACATGGAGCCAACAGACTAGCTTCCAACTCTTTACTTGAAGGTCTCGTTTTTGGACATAATGCAGCAATTAAAACAGTAGAATTGTTGAATAAAAATAATTTCAATTTTGATGACTTAAAAGCTGTACCGGAATGGAATGAAGAAGGAATGAAAATTATCGATGAAATGGTCATCGTTAGTTATCTTAGAAAACAGCTTCAGGAAATGATGAGTGATTTAGTAGGTATCGTAAGAAGCAACAGACGTCTGAAGATGGCACTGCAAAAACATCATGAAATAGCAGCTGCTGTTGACGAGATCTACCACTACTCTATTCTTTCTCCTCAATTATCAGAACTAAGAAACTTAACAACCGTTGCCTACCTCATCATTACCCAATCTATGGAAATGACAGAGAACAAAGGAGCATTTTACAATAAAGATTTAGCTTAAAAAGCATACCATATGAAAAAGCCAAACTACGTAACAGATAAGGCACTTAAAACTTTTATAAAATCAGCTCTTGAAGAGGATATTCAGGACGGGGATCACTCCACGTTATCCACAATTCCCAAAGATCTTAAACAAAGTGCCAAACTTTTAGTAAAGCAAAATTGTATTCTTGCTGGGGTTGAATTAGCCGAAATTATCTTTAAGACTTTCGATAAAAATTTAAAAGTAGAGACTTTTATCAAAGATGGAGAGGCAGCCAAAGTAGGCGATGTTGCCTTTATTGTTACTGGAAGTGCTCAATCTATACTTTCTACGGAACGACTCATCTTAAACTGCATGCAGAGAATGAGTGGAATTGCAACACTTACTCACGAATGGGATTCAAGATTAGTGGGTACTAAAACCAAATTATTAGATACCAGAAAAACAACTCCCAATTTTAGAATTTGTGAAAAATGGGCTGTTTCTATTGGCGGAGGTACCAATCATCGATATGGCCTTTATGATATGATCATGCTGAAAGACAATCACATTGATTATAATGGCAGCATTACCAATGCCGTAAAAATGGCTAAAGATTATATCAAAAAAAATAAGAAAAAGCTTAAAATTGAGGTTGAAACCAGAAATTTAGATGAAGTTCAGGAAGCAATTAAAGCAAAAGTAGACAGAATCATGCTTGATAATATGGATGTAAAAATGATGAAACAAGCCGTAGATATGATTAATGGTTCTTGCGAATCTGAAGCATCAGGAGGAATCACCAGAGATGAACTTAAAGAAATCGCAACTACAGGTGTGACCTACATCTCTGCAGGAGCCCTTACTCACTCCGCTGAGAACATTGATTTAAGCCTCAAAGCCGTGAAGTAACGTTGTATTTTTAACAAAAATAAGCATGCTTTTTTACATATTATGCAATGCATTTTTTTAACACAAAAACACTGCTTTTAGTTAAAATACTACTAATCAACACGTTAATAATTCTTAATATTAGTTAAAAATTAACATTGAGTTAATATTGGTTAAATTTTATTTATCGACTTTTGCATAAAATTTAAATCTAACTATTACTAACGATTATGAAATTAATCAACAAATCGATACTGACTGTAGTAATTACATTGTCTACAGCTAGTGTTTATTACGCTCAAGAAACACAGGACACAATCAAAAGGTCTAAAGACATTGAGGAGGTAATTTTACAAGGTGTAACCGATATCGCTAAAGATAGAAAGACACCTGTTGCAGCTTCTACTATTAAAGCAGCACAAATTATCGAAAGATTAGGTAACCAAGAACTTACTGAGATTTTAAACACTACACCTTCTGTGTATGCTACTAAATCAGGAGGAGGTTTTGGAGACGGAGGTATTGTGATGAGAGGTTTTGAATCTCGAAATATCGCTGTAATGGTAAACGGTATGCCTGTAAATGATATGGAGGGTGGTACAGTGTACTATTCTAACTGGACAGGCTTATCTGATGTTACAAGTTTCATCCAAACTCAAAGAGGTTTAGGCTCATCTAAATTAGGAATTGCTTCTGTTGGAGGAACAATTAACTTTATTACCCGTTCAGCAGATATGAAGAAAGGTGGTGTAATAAGATTGGGCGTTGGTAATAACGATTACTTAAAAACATCATTTGCTTACAATACAGGAAAATTAAACAACGGATGGTCTTCATCATTCTTAATAAGCAGAACTGCTGGTAGCACTTATATTCAAAATACAGATTTTGAATCTTATGCATATTATTTTGCTTTAGGTTGGGAGCCAAGCAAAAAGCATAACTTCCAATTTATGATTACGTCATCTCCTCAATGGCATGATCAGAGATCTTTCGCACCTTCTATTTCAGACTATATTAAGTATAATCCGGATAAGGATGGAAAACCAGACAGAACTTATAACTCAGACTGGGGATACTATACAAACGCTGAAGGCAGAAAAGTTGCACTTGCCAATAGATCTAATTATTATTCAAAACCAGTACTTATGTTTAACTGGGATTGGACAATGAGTGAAAAATCCAAGTTAAGTACTGTTGCCTACATGTCTAACGGTAGAGGTGGAGGAACTGCAGATATTGGTAGAGTAAACAATAAAACAATTAACGGTACTGATGCAAATGGCCAGCCATATTTTAGAGACGCACAAGGTCTATACAATTATGACCAAATTTTTAAAGAAAATGCTGCTATCGACGTAAATGCTGCTGGAAATGGAGCAACTTTAATTCGTAGATCAAGTATCAATTCTCACAACTGGTATGGTATTTTAGCAAACTTCCAACACAAGATCAATGATAACTGGAATTTCTCAGTTGGAACAGATAACAGATATTATTATGGATACCATTATCAGGTTGCTTCTGATTTATATGGAGCAAGCGGCTATAAGGATAACACTAATAAAAACATTGCCCCTAATGTCATTAATCAGACTTATGATTACCAAAAGTTGGTTTGGAACCCATTTGGAGGAAGCCAAGTTCCTCTAGAGAACAGATTAGCTTTCAGTAATGATGGTGAAGTTCTTTGGTACAGTGGATTTGGTCAGGTTGAATATACCAATGATAAAATATCTGCCTTCTTACAAGGGTCAGTTTCAAACCAAGGTTATCAAAGAATTGATGAGTTTGTAATTGATGGCGTTACAAAACAAAGAGATCAGATCGTTAATAGAAAGACTGGATTCAAAAACTTATTTGGATACAATGTTAAGGGAGGACTTAACTATAACATCAACGAAAATCACAATGTGTTTGGAAACATTGGTTACTATAGTAAGCAACCTTTCATGAATGCAGTTTATCCAAGTAATCAGCAGGTTGTTAACCCTCAGTTAACTAACGAGAAAATATTCTCTGCAGAAGTTGGATACGGATTCAGATCTTCTAAATTTAATGCTAATGTTAACATTTATAGAACAGAATGGAAAGACAGAGCATTAAGAAGAAATATTACGGTTCCAAACGTAACAGATGCTTATGCAGAAATGAATGGCATTACAGAAATCCACCAAGGTATTGAAGTTGATGCAAACTATAAACTTAATAATTTTGTAGAGTTTAACGGAATGTTCTCTTGGGGAGATTATTATTACAAAGGAAATGCAACCGGATCAACATTCGATGGAAACAACCAACCTTTGACAGTTGCAGGAGATTCAAATGTAACAACACTTTACATCGATAAGGTTAAAGTAGGAGGATCAAGCAACAACAGTATTCCACAAATGACAGCGTCATTAGGAGCTACTATTAAACCTGTAAAAGACTTGAGTATTTATGGAGGTTGGAGATTCGTTGGTAAATTATATTCTTCTATTGATATTGCTACATTCTCAAATATTGCTAATCAAGACAGAGGAGTATTACAATTACCTGATTATAACCTAACAGATATTGGTATATCATACAAAATTAGATTAAGAGATAACAGCCAGTATTTTACAGTGGGAGCAAACATTTATAATTTATTTGATACTACTTATATTGCCGATGGTGCTACAAACACTTTTGGTAGTGATAAAATTACTGCTAATAACGATCCTGACAAAGGGAAAACTTATGAACAAGCAGGTAGAATGTATAAAGGTATAGCTGATGGAAACCGTGTATATTTTGGTTTCGGAAGAACTTGGTCCGCAACATTATCTTTCAACTTCTAATAATACAATTTTAGATTTTATAAATATCAATCCCAGCTTTGGCTGGGATTTTTTGTTATCTTTGTGATCAGAAAAATAGAAAAAATAGGATATGGATTTTTACAAGATTTTACTTAGTGCCCATAAAGGATTTGGGTATCTGGAGCTTCTTTTAGTAGCATTATTTATTATTGCACTTTTAGGAACCATGTTTGGTTTCAGTGGGAAAGTGAATAAATTTTTGAAGAAGATTACCCTCTTCACGATGATTTTCTTTCATGTTCAGTTTTTAATTGGGATCATTATGCTGATCACTAATTTTACAAAAGGATTGGATATGGGATCAGTAATGAAAAATGCAGACCTAAGGTTCCAGTATGTAGAACATCCATTTTCTATGCTAATTGCTGCAGTATTGATGACGATCATCAATAAAAAAGTAAAATCCAATGATACCATTTCTTTAGGAATTGTCATTATGGGATTAATTGCAGTTGGTTTATTTGCATTCGCGTTCCCTTGGACAAGAGTCTTTGGGGCATAATATATTAACTTAAACATTGTAATCATTAAGATGAAAGTAGCTGTAGTAGGTTCAACAGGAATGGTTGGACAAGTTATGCTTAAAGTATTGGAGGAGAGAAACTTTCCTATCACAGAATTAATTCCGGTCGCTTCGGAAAGATCTATTGGTAAGAAGGTGAAGTATAAACAGGAAGAGTATACGATTGTAAGCATTAATGACGCTATAGCTGCCAAACCTGATATTGCAATTTTCTCAGCCGGAGGTTCTACATCGCTTGAGTTTGCACCAAAATTTGCAGAAGCCGGAATAACGGTAATTGATAATTCTTCAGCATGGAGAATGGATCCTACAAAAAAACTTGTAGTTCCGGAGATTAATGCAAATGTATTAACTGCTGAAGATAAGATTATTGCTAATCCAAATTGTTCTACGATTCAGTTGGTGATGGTTTTAGGACCACTTAACAAAAAATATGACCTTAAAAGAGTTGTTGTCTCTACTTACCAGTCTGTAACAGGAACTGGAAAAGCAGCGGTTGATCAATTGAATGCTGAAATCAATGGTGATAATTCGGTAGCGAAAGTATATCCTTACCAGATCTTTAAAAATGCTTTACCGCATTGCGACGTTTTCAGTGATGATGATTATACTAAAGAAGAAATTAAATTAATGAAAGAGCCTAAGAAAATTCTAGGTGATGATACATTTAATTTAACAGCAACTGCAGTAAGAGTTCCCGTTCAGGGAGGACATTCTGAAAGTGTAAATATCGAATTTGAAAACGAATTTGAACTTGACGAGGTAAGAAAAATCTTATCTGAAACCCCAGGAGTTATTGTAATAGACGATGTTAAAAACAACCTCTATCCAATGCCTTTAGATTCTGAGGGAAAAGATGAGGTCTTTGTTGGAAGAATACGGCGAGATCTTTCTCAGCCGAAAACGCTCAATCTCTGGATTGTAGCTGATAATCTGCGAAAAGGAGCTGCAACGAACGCAGTACAGATTGCAGAATACCTGGTAGCAAACAACTTAGTATAAACTAACAAAATAAAAAAGAGTCTCAAAATTGAGATTCTTTTTTTTATCAAACTTATGAACATTCAGAGTACGAATAAAAATAAAATAGGTTTTCAGAAGTGGATTGCAACTTTTGGAATAATCTTATTTATCGGAAAAATTATCGCCTGGAAACTCACCAATTCAGATGCCGTATTTTCTGATGCCATGGAAAGCATCGTTAATGTAATCAGTGCATTTATGGGACTGTATTCTTTACATCTTGCTGCCAAACCCAAGGACGAAGATCATCCTTATGGGCACGGAAAGGTAGAATTTGTAACCTCGGGTATAGAAGGAGCTTTGATCGCTATTGCAGGGATTATGATCATCTATGAGGGTGTCAATAGTCTGATCGTCGGAAAGATACTTAACAAATTAGATTGGGGGATTGCTATTATAGCAGCTACCGCCGTGGTTAATTATTTATTGGGTTATATTTCCATAAAAAAAGGGGAAACTGATAATTCACTGGTACTCATATCCTCAGGAAAACACCTCCAATCTGATACAATTACGACACTTGGTGTCGTGCTCAGTTTAATTGTCGTCTACTTTACTAAAATATATTGGCTGGATTCTGTCGTAGCACTTATTTTTGGAGGGTACATCATCTTCGTAGGGTATAAAATTGTTCGAAAGTCACTAAGTGGAATTATGGACGAACAGGATCCTGAAATATTAATCCAAATTGTTCAGATACTCGAAAATAACAGAAAAACTGAATGGATAGATATTCACAATATGAAAATACAACAGTTTGGATCTTCTCTTCATATTGATGCACATATTACGCTTCCCTGGTATTACAGCCTTCGTGATGCTCACAAAGAAATGGAAAATGTAATTATTCTTTTAGCTAAAAATATGAAGCGTACTATCGAATTTAATTTTCATATGGATGATTGTAAGACCATTTCATGTCCCATATGCCAGATTATGGATTGCCCGGTCCGTGAAAGAGAATTCGTAAAAAGAATAGAATGGACAACCGGTAACATTATACTTGAAATCAAACACACCGTAAAATAAAAATTTTTACTAGCCTCCCTGTACCATCTGTTTTTTATAATAAAACATTGGAACGATTAAAAGTATTGCCAAAGGCTGAATCACAAACCGTCTCATATAGAAAGAAAAAAGATAACCTATTTCAAATTTATTGTAAATACAATACAGATAAATAGGAAAAGTAATCAGGAAAATTATCATTATCAATATACCTCCCTGCATTGTCCATGTTTTATCTTTAAATAAAAAATGAATAATTAAACAAGAGAAAAGTAAGTTTAAAATAAATCTGAATACATATCCCAGAATTAACTGCCCCCATTCAAAAGAAGGAAATATCATACTTTTATCAGCTTCATGAAAATAACCCAGGAATGGGTCATAAAACAATTTGTCCTCAAGTATTCGCACACTTATAAGACCACAGATTCCGATTATTACTAAAAACCAATTAAGAATTTTCATTTTTTAAAGCAAAGAATTTAATCCATATAAGCCAAAGTACAACTACTGTCCCATAAATAATGGCAGGAAAAAGAAAATCATGAGCAATTCTCTCATATTGTTTAAAGTCACTTACAACAATATTTAGGCCTACAATTCGTAGAATATTCATTATATAAAGCAAAAAAAGGCCAATAAATGCAAAAATAAAAGTTTTGAGGCCTTTATAAAAAGCAAAAACAAAAGAAATAAATAGGATCATAACTGAAATAGCATTACATCCTTCTACCATTCTTGTCACATAAACTTTTTTCACATAAAACCAGACCTGTTCTTTTGAAACATCATTATACAACTGTGTAGGATAGTGTAAAGCATTTTGGATCCAGCTTACTTGTTCCGCAATTATTCGTGAAAAAGGGTCTAGTCCGGATTCTTTAAAACTATTCAGGTAAAACTGATAACAAAAAAGCAGCACCAGATAGATGATGATGAACCTCAACAGAATACTTAAAACTGGTTTAAAATCCTTTAGCATGATGCAAAGATAAAAATTAGACTGTAATTTAGTATATTTGTTTCCATATTATGACTTCTGAAAACGCACAACGATTTTTTGAAAACTATATAGGTGAAAAATCTTCTGAGTTCGTCACATTGGCTCAAAGCGGATCCGCGAGGGTGAATTTTTGGGCAAAAGCAGACAACAAAAAATACATTATTACTTATAATGAGAATATCCAGGAGAACGAAAGTTTCTTCTATTATTCAACAGTTTTTTCCAAACTAACCCTTAATACTCCTACTATTTTTGCTATTTCCGAAGATCGGAAAATGTACATTCAGGAATTTTTAGGTGAAAATACCTTATCTGAAATCATTTCAAATGAGGGCTTATCGGAAAAAGTAAAATCTTTGGTAAAGCAAACACTAGAAAAACTTTTCCAGTTACAGAAACAGACACAAGGAAAAATTGACTTTAGTAAAACATTTGAATATGAAAGCTACGATGAACTTCCGGTCATTCATGATCTGTATTATTTCAAGAACTTTATTGCTGATGTCTTGGAACTCGAATATCATAAATCAACCTTACTAAAGGAATTTAAGAAAATTTCAATTCGTATTGAAAATCTTGAGCCACAGGGAATAATGATCAGAGACTTTCAGTCAAGAAATATCATGATAAACGAAAATAACAATGTTTCTTTTATCGACTATCAGTCCGCTATGAAAGGGCCTTTAATGTATGATGTAATTTCTTTTCTTTTTCAGGCTAAAGCCAATTTCCCTGAAGATTTAAAAAATGAGATGCTAGAGTTCTATATTGCTCAGTTTGAAAATAAAGAAACAGAACACCAACTAAAAGACTCGGTAAAGCCGCTTCAAATGATGAGATTCCTTCAGGTTCTGGGTGCCTATGGTTTTAGAGGGCTTATTCAAAGAAAAAAACATTTTATATCAAGTATAGAACAGGGTATTGAAAATATAATACAGTTTGCTGAAAAATGGGACCATATGAAAGAGTATCCTGAACTAAAAAAAGTAATACAACAATTAGCTCTTGATAAAACGAAGTCAAAAATTAATGAGATCTTAAACGATAAATAGATTCTCTCCTATTTTAAAGCTTCCTAATCCTTAATTAAGTTTAATAAGCCTTTGGTTTAAAAATAAAAAATAAAAATGCTACACATAGATATACACAGCTTCTCATATAAAAAAGGAGGAATACCAAAAGATGATTCTGGAAATGGGGGTGGTTTCACTTTTGATTGCAGGGGAATTTTAAATCCTGGAAGAATTGAAGAATATAAAACCCAGACAGGCAATGATATCGGGGTTCAGGAATTTCTGGAGAGCGAAACTGAAATGCCAAAATTTTTAGAACTGGTAAAAAGTATTATATCCATTAATATCGACAATTATCTTTCAAGAGGATTTGAAAATCTTCAGGTAAACTTCGGATGCACTGGTGGACAGCATAGATCGGTATATTCTGCAATAAAAATAGCTGAATATATCAAGCAAAAGTATCCGGAAGGAACAGAAATAAGCCTACATCATGATGAGCAGCATCATCTTAATTCGTAAGCGATAAGCGATAAATTATAAATGATTAATTTACACACTGCTTATTTTATCAATGATCATTCATCATCTATCAACAATAACAAATGAAAGCTTTAATTTTTGCAGCCGGAAAAGGAACACGTCTAAAGCCTTTTACAGACCATCATCCAAAAGCGTTGGTTAAGGTAAATGAGGTTCCACTATTAGAAAGAAATATCAAATATCTTAAAAGTTTCGGGATCAACGATTTTGTCATAAATATTCATCATTTTGGAGATCAGATTGTTGATTTTTTAAAGGAAAACAACAATTTTAATTGCAAAATTGAAATCTCTGATGAAAGGGAGGAATTGCTTGAAACCGGCGGTGGTTTAATTTTTGCTAGAAAACTCCTTGATCATGGAGAAGATTTTCTGATCATGAATGCGGATATTCTTACTGATATAAATATTACTGATCTTGTTACCTATCACAAAAAGATAAAAGATTTTGCTACTTTAGCCGTCTCGGACAGAGAAAGTTCGAGAAAGCTTCTTTTCAATGATGATTTGGTACTAAGAGGGTGGTTAAATGTACAAACCGGAGAACAAAGGCTTGCAGAATTCAATAAAGGATTTAAGGCATTAGCTTTTAGTGGTGTCCATTGCATTAACCCCTCTATCTTTGAGAAAATAAAAAGAAAGGGCAAGTTTTCTGTTATGGAAGAATATCTGGATCTTATGCACACAGAAAAAATCCATGGTTATGTACACGACTGTCTTTTGATAGATGTTGGAAGACCGGAATCTGTAATAGAAGCTGAAAAACACTTTAAATAATTTGAAATGGAAATTAATGAAACCAGGGATGAAAGTTTAGTAAATCCAGAACTTGATATAAACGAAACAAAACTACAAAATAGCCTAAGGCAAAAAACCTGGGATGAGATCATTACAAAAGACAGTTGGATGGTTTTTAAGGTAATGGCTGAGTTTGTGGATGGTTATGAAAAATTGGCAAAAATTGGACCTTGTGTCTCTATTTTTGGATCTGCAAGATTGAAGCCGGACAGCAAATACTATGAAATGGCTGTAGAAATTGCAGAAAAAATAACCAAAATAGGCTTTGGTATTATTACAGGTGGAGGCCCCGGGATTATGGAAGCAGGAAATAAAGGTGCTTTTAATGCTGAAGGAAAATCTATTGGTTTAAATATCGACCTCCCTTTTGAACAACATTTCAATCCTTATATCAATAAATCCTATTCAATGAATTTCGATTACTTTTTCGTGAGAAAAGTAATGTTTGTAAAATATTCTCAGGGATTCGTTGTAATGCCTGGAGGATTTGGGACCCTTGATGAACTTACAGAAGCGATTACCCTTATTCAAACTAACAAAATCGGAAGATTCCCTATCGTATTGGTTGGTTCTGAATTCTGGAATGGTTTACTGGAATGGTTCAAAGCAACTTTATTAAAAGAAGGAATGATTGCTGAAGATGATCTGGATCTTTATAGAGTGGTAGATACTGCTGATGAAGCTGTAGCGCACATTAAAGCATTTTATGACAAGTATGCTGTAAATGTCAATTTCTAATTGGCATATTATTTGTGACTTATAAATAACAATTATGATTGTAAATCTATTAATTAAGATGAAAAAACTTTTATATATATCAGGAATTTTAACATGTTTTGTGTTAATGAGTTTTATGTATGTAGACTTTTTCTCCTCAATGACAAAAGTTGATTATATTGATGGAAGCAAAACATTGAAGTTCACCACAAAAATGAATACAAGTCATATTTCTGATGCTATTAAAATAAATCCCAATACAGCAGGATTTGAAGCAGAAGTAAAAAAATATGTAAATAATAATTTTGATGTGTACGTCAACGGTTCGCCTAAAACAATAACATTTACCGGAAGTCAAGTAAGCGGAGAAACTGTATGGGTATATTTTGAGACTGGCGGTGTTTCAGATATCAATACCTTAAAGATTAAAAATACAATACTTCTAAGTGCCTTTCCAAAGCAGAGTAACATCGTTACTATTTCTTATAAAGGAAGTCAGAAAGTAATGAATTTCCAACGTGGAAAAGAAGTAAACGAAGTATCTTTCTAAAAAAGAATCAATTTAAATAATAAAGCCACTACACCTGTAGTGGCTTTTCAGTTGGTGTAGTATAATACAAAAGTCTGTTTATAATTTCTTTTAATTCCCAACTACTCTTATATTATCCAGTTGCCATATTGCAGAAGCGGAAACCGCAGAGGTATATTTAAAGCCAATAATAATATCCTTATTCAAATAAGCATTCAGATTAATATTGCCGGAATAAGTCCAGGTGTTAAACAAATTAGCATCCTGATCAAATACAGCAGATAGTGGTTCCCACAGCGTTGTTGCAGGATTTCCTGTATAATTTTTAGTCACAAAAACTTCCAGTGGGTTACCATTATTTTTAACATCAGTATCGAAAGATAAAAAAGCGGAAGAAAACCCTTGCAAAGAAATGGGTTTTGAGATCAACCAATCTTCGTTATCTTTATTTAAACCATTCATTACCACACATGGTTTTGGGTTTCCAAACTGCTGAATATTCCAGATCTCAGCTCCTTGGATACTTATATTGAACCAATCATCTAGGTTTCCATCAAAACCTTCAAAGAAAAATCTTTTCCCTATAAAATTAACATCATTTAAATTTCGTATTTGCATCCGCCAGGAAGAATTATAGCGGTTTATAACAAACGTAAGGCTCCCTTTTCCTTCCGGAATCGACGTTGCTCCAAATGTAAAAAACCCCGCGTTTCTTAATATTGTAGAGTTTCCATTGGTATCCACAATACTTCTATCTGTATCAACTCCAGAACCCGCTACATAATTAACATAGCTTTTCCCTAATTCAGAAGCTGCAAACTGAACATTAGGTACTTTAACCAATATATTCAAATAATCAGTCTTCTGAGCTTGTTTCAGGTCTGCCAGTTCTAAAGGTTTTATAACTTCAATATCCAAACTTGACCCATTACATACACCACAAATATATTTACTGAATAAAGTACCAGGTATTCTTCCTATTGCATACGTTGGATCTACTGAGCCAATCTTCACCACGCCTCTATCAGTTCCTAATCTTAATCCTTTTGCATTAATTCTGATATGTGCTCCTACAGGAAAATCGGCATAATTACCTGCTTTATCAATTTCAATTTGTAGTCCTGCAGTAGGGTTTTCAGATTTATCCTGAAAAGAAATTGTTTTATAGAAATTTCCGTTTTCATCAGAAGAGATCACATAACCGTCAAAAATCTGATCCGTATTAATTAAAATAAAACCATTTGCCGGAGCCTGTGCTTTGAAATCTGCCATTGTCATTGTGGGAGCAGAAAACTTATTTGTACATCTGATTGGAGGGGTATCCCAATCATCTTTTTGTACACAAGAACTAAGAGAAACTGTAGCAAAGACAATTCCTGTTATTAAACTAAAATATTTTTTTCTATTCATTTTGTTGTTTTAAAAATAGTTAATGATAAGTGCTAAAATCTAAATTGCAGGTTAACAAAATAAGATCTTCCCTGAGTATACCAGTATTTTGGTCCGAACAAAGTAAATTCTCTGTCATTATCTTGCATAAAATTTGAGAATTTAGCATTTCTTGTTTGTTCAAAACCTCCAGTAATATATCTTTTGTTATTCATAATATTATTTACTGAGGCCGAAAGCAAAACATAATACTTCCTGATAGACCACGATTTACCAGCATTCGCATTAAAGAAAAATGAAGATGGTAATTTATTCGGCTTTAATACCCTTCTTAATTCAGATGTTGTCAGGTTATAATAAGGAGTTGAAGAATTATTATTTTGGACAAATGATTCTGTTCTTATTAATGCCGAAGGATCCAGATAACTATCATCAAAATAGTTCCAGTTGCCCCCAAACCACCAGTATTTAGGTGAATTATATTTAAACCCAAAGGAATAGGCTTGTTGTGGGGTACCTCCCTGTCGATAATTTTTAATGTATGCTTTTCCTACGTTCATATAAGAAAGACCGTTGGAAAAAACACCTGCTGCATCTGAAGCGAAGTAAGTGACAGGATCATTCTGATAAGTGAACTGTCCATAACTTATTAGTCCCTGTAAAGATAAGGTTGGAGTAATTTTAGCATCAATCCCTAGCTCTACACCTAAATTTCTTTTTTTCACATCAGTCATTATCTGGGTTATAAAAGCGCTCTGCACTGATGTCTCATTTCCCTGATCATCAATATTATTTAATTGAATACCATCTGCAAAGAATCTTTGTACTGTTGTTTCATTACTTGTATCAACTAAATACCCACTTAGCCTTAGTTTCAGAAATGGAGAAGACATGACATAGCTAAGGTCATTTGCCCTTATAACCATGTTCTTGATATTGGGAGCTGTCGAGCTATTTACCCTCGGATTTATGAACAGATCTTCAAGAGAAGGCGCCTGAGAATAATAAGCTCCATTATATATAAAAAAATTCCTTCCATTTAATTTATAAATGGCTTGCCCCTTCAAACCATAATTCCAGAAGTTGTAATCTGCACTCTTTCCTTTAGAATCTTTATACAAATAATGATTGAACAACCCTTCCCTGCTTGAAGTTGAATATCCTGCAAGAGCTGTAACAAATAAATCAAATTTCCCAGCTATAAATTTCAATCCAGGATTTACCTTTATCTCTTGCCTTCTGAAGATATAATTGTATGTCATTCTGTCTCCAATCTGTTTGGTAACATTCTCTTCGCCTTCATTAAATAAACCAGATTTTCCGGGCTGGTTGGTTGCCGCAAAAGGATCCCGGTTTAAAACAAAATCAGCACCCATGAGATCCTTTACTTGTCTGTATAATTCGGAACGATAGTTCTGATATGATACATTAAGTAAAAACTTGGTTGTCTCATTAAAATTGCGGACGAAATGAGTAGATACATTAAAGATTTTATCATCACTCACATCATTAACAAGATAATATAAAGCTCTTTTACCAGTTCGTCCATAATAGTTTTCAATAGGTTGTTGCTTGTTTCTCCTGTAAAGATTATCCCAATTCAATTGAGTAACACTTGTATCTCCGGAAGTCCAAGTAGCTAAAGAGGTCTGATATGCATCCTGTACACTAGTCGGTACTTCACCAGAACCAGTAGGAACTGAAGCGTTAGGATTCAAAGAATTATAATAACTGGGTAGATTTCTATAATAAGTAGGTGAAGGATTCTGCACATTCTGCCAGTCTAACCGGGAGCCCTTATCTTTTCCAAACTGATAGGAAACAGAAGTCCAAAGACTTGATTTTTTATCAATTTTCCAAAAGTCCTGGATCTGGAATATTGGTTGAAAACCTTTTCTAATCCGCTCACTCCTCTGTTTACCATCTTGATATCCCCAATAAGAATTGTAATGAACTCCTCTGTAATTATATACTTCTTGTGTGCTAGGGCTTGCAGTAGATCTCCGGTAAGGAGCTCCGATAAAATTAAATGTTATGCTATGTTTGTCGTTAATTCTTTTTTCAATCCCTAAATAAGCAGAATATGCATTATAAAAAGTTCCCTCTTGAATCCCTTCTTCAGCCCATCTCCTGGCACCCATTACTGTAAATGCCCAGCCTTTTTTATTCATTCCCGAGCTGTAACGCAAAGATGTTCGGTTTCTGTAATTCCTATTGGTTAAAGACTGAGTAAACTGGAAGCCCTTCCTATATTCACCTGCTTTCGTATTTTTATAAATCACAGAACTATTCCCTCCATAGGCATATTCGGATGGTGCATGATTTGCAGAAATTTCAGGATATCTTGTAATCTCATTCAAGCCACCCCAGTTTCCGAAATCTACATTTCCGTTATCCAACTTGATCATCGAAACTCCATTCAGCATAATCTCTCCAGTTCTTCCATCTATTCCTCTTGGTCGGAACCAGTAAAATCCTAAGTCAAATGCTGCAATTCTACTAAAAACATCCATAGAGGATTGAAGTAGTCCTACGGTAGAGGTCTGATTGTTGCCATCATCGTCATTATTGCTGTCTATAATAGCCAGGCCCTGATCCAAATTAGCAAGCTTAGAATATAGGGTAATGATTCCTAAATCCTTCCTTTTTTCGTCATCCGTGATATCGAACTCCATTACTTTGATTTCGTAATTGGATTTCGTCATTACAATTTGATAATGTCCCGACTGTAAATCGACAAATTGGAAATATCCAATCTGATCTGCCGTTGCATCATTTTCGCTCCCTTGCAAATCTACTTCTACCCTTTCAATGGGTTTTCCATCATCATCCTTTAGATACCCGAACACTGTAGTTTGAGCAAAATAATGAGATATGGGAAGTAAAGTAAACAAAGAGACTAATGATAGTTTTTTCATCATAAGTGTATGTTTTTTTCTTGTTTTGCTCTCATTTTCTATTCTTTAAAAAAATGGGCATCTATAAATTTAACAAAATTTACAATCTAAATACTATGTAAAATTGTTTTATATTACCAATATAAGATCTCAGCAAAAACACAAAAAAAATCGAATTGATCATTTTAAACTTTAAATACAAAACCGGTTTAAAAAATAATGACAACCAATTAATTTTACATATGATGAAAAAAAATTTAAGCTTTTTAATTATTCTTTTTTCAATAATAATTTTTGCACAGCAAGGGAATATTAGAAAAGTTGTAGCTATAGGTTTCCTAAATGTAGAGAATCTTATGGATACAATTAGATCTGCTGACTACATAGATGGGACGAAATCAATTAGTAATCCTGCCTTTCACAGAAGTATTCCTTTTGATTCGATTAAATTTTTAACCGTAGAAAAATACGACGGACAATGGAATGACACCTTATTAAAAGGAAAGAAGGTTGTAAAATACCAAATAAGCTCTGAAGAATTTACACCAAATAGTTCTAAAAACTATAACACCCAGATTTATAAGACTAAACTTGCAAATGAAGCAAAAGTAATTTCTGAGCTCGGATCTCAATATACAAAAACAGCACCTGCAATAGTGGGTCTCATAGAAATCGAAAACAGACAAGTGATAGAAGATCTCATAAAAGAACCAGCGTTAGCCAAATATGATTACGGGATTATTCATTACAATTCTTACGATTATCGGGGAATTGATGTTGCCTTGATCTATCAAAAAAGAAGATTTACCATTACAAATTCTTTAAAAAAGGAACTGAAAATTTTTAACGAAAATGGGAAAAGGGAGTATACGAGGGACATTTTAGTGGTAACAGGCTTTTTGGATAATGAAAAAGTTGCTTTCTTCATGAATCACTGGCCTTCTAGGAGAGGAGGTGAAGCGATCTCTCTGCCTAAAAGAAATGCTGCCGCACTCCTTTTAAAACAACAGATGGATAGTGTAAGGACAGCAGATCCTTCTACGAAACTTTTCGCAATGGGAGATTTTAATGATGACCCTGTCAGTTCAAGTTTAAAAAACCATCTAAAGGCCGTAGGAAAACTCAAAGATCTTAACGAAAGCACACCATATTTAAATCTTATGTTCCCTTTATATAAAAAAGGAGTTGCTTCTTTGGCTTATAGGGATGTACCTAATCTATTTGATCAGATCATTGTGTCAAAAAATCTAATTTCTGCTCAGCTAACCAAAGAATATTCAGTTTACAGAACTGAAGTTTATGCTCCGGCTTATCTTATTAATAAAGAGGGAAATTACAAGGGCTATCCTTTCAGATCGTGGAATGGAGATCAATTCACAGGAGGCTACAGTGATCATTTTCCTGCATTTGTCATTCTGCAAAAAGAACTATAATGTAAATGGCTTTTTATGTAACTTTATGAGTATGAAAAATTTAATCCTTTTATTGCTAATATTTTGTCTTCCTTTTAGCTGTTCTTCACAAGATAAATCTAAGACTGACAAAGAAAAGTCTGAAATAAAACCATCAAAGAATGACGATGGGGAATGGGATATTGATGTATTAGATACCCAGTATGATTATTTTTTAAGCGCTATTGCAAAACCAATGAATCAATATTCGGAGTCTTATTTGAAATCTAGAAATATAAATCTGGTAAGTGAGTGGAATTCCTACTTCAGTTCTGGAAAATATAGAAATGTAATTGAATCATCAATTAGCTATGATCCACGAGAAAATTACGGATTAAAGTTTGAATATAAATTGTATCAGGTTTTTGCCTACGTCAACTGGAAATATGGACTAAGAATGAATGGACTTAGTGGCAGTGATGTCACACGATTTTAATAAAAAAGGTTCAGAAAATTCTGAACCTTTTTTATTTTATAATAATTGAAAATTATTTATTGAATAATTCTTCAACTTTATCCCAGTTTACTACACTGAAGAATGCTGAAACATAATCAGGTCTTCTGTTTTGATAGTTTAAATAATAAGCATGCTCCCAAACATCTAATCCTAAAACAGGAGTTCCTTTAACATCTGCAACAGGCATTAGTGGGTTGTCTTGATTTGGTGTAGAAGATACAGAAACCGATCCGTCTCCGTTTTTAATCAACCAAGCCCATCCAGAACCAAATCTTGTTTTAGCAGCATCAGAAAAATCAGTTTTAAATTTCTCAAGACCACCATAATTATCAATTGCAGCCTTTACATTTCCTACAGGTTCTTTGCTTCCGCCAGGTGTTAAAATCTCCCAGAATAAAGAGTGGTTAAAATGACCACCTCCATTATTTCTTACTGCAGGCTTATCAGTCCCTGTTTGGCAGATTTCTTCAATTGTTTTTCCAGCAAGCTCAGTTCCTTCAATTGCTTTATTTAAATTATCTATATAAGCTTGGTGGTGCTTTGTATAGTGAATTTCCATAGTTTTTGCATCAATAGTTGGCTCTAATGCATCATATGCATATCCTAGTTTTGGTAATTCAAATGACATATTTTTTATTTTTAATGTTATATTTCAAAGTTAGCCAATAATTGACCGATTATCAAAAATAGCGGATTATTTTAATAAATCTTTAACATTGACAGATTAGATTCAAATAGTACTATTTGAAAGTAAAAAGCACAGATTTTAAAATCTGTGCTTTTTATTTAACAATATTAAATTAATCTATCTATTCATAGACATCAGGAATTCTTCATTATTAAGAGTTCCTTTGATATTTTTATTCACGAATTCCATAGCTTCCACAGGATTCATTTCAGAAAGATACTTTCTAAAGATCCACATTCTCTGAGAAGTTACTTCATCAAGAAGTAAATCATCTCTTCTTGTGCTTGAAGATACCAAATCAATTGCTGGATAAATTCTTCGGTTCGCTATTTTTCGATCTAATTGAAGTTCCATGTTACCTGTACCTTTAAATTCTTCAAAGATAACTTCATCCATTTTTGAACCAGTATCAATAAGAGCTGTAGCAATGATAGTCAAAGAACCTCCGTTTTCAATTTTTCTAGCCGCTCCAAAGAATCTTTTCGGCTTGTGTAAAGCGTTAGCATCCACCCCTCCTGAAAGAACTTTTCCTGAAGCTGGTGTAACGGTATTATATGCTCTTGCTAATCTTGTAATTGAGTCTAATAAAATGACCACATCGTGTCCGCATTCAACCATTCTCTGAGCTTTAGCTAACACAAGGTTGGCCACCTTTACATGCTTTTCTGCCGCTTCATCAAATGTAGAAGCAATTACTTCTGCATTTACACTTCTTTCCATATCCGTAACCTCCTCAGGACGCTCATCGATAAGGAGAACCATCATATACACTTCCGGGTGATTGGCAGCGATGGAATTAGCAATATCTTTAAGCAACATTGTTTTACCCGTTTTAGGCTGTGCAACAATCATTGCTCTCTGTCCTTTCCCAATTGGTGCAAATAGATCTACAATTCTTGTGGAAATAGTAGAATTGCTACCTGTAAGATTAAATTTCTCTTCAGGGAAAAGAGGTGTTAAATATTCAAAAGCAACACGGTCTTTAATAAATGCTAAATCACGACCATTAACTTCCGTTGGTTTTAATAATGAGAAATACTTCTCACCTTCTTTTGGAAGTCTTACAATACCTTTTACAGTATCCCCTGTTTTTAATCCAAAATTTCTGATCTGTGCCGTTGAAACATACACATCATCAGGAGAAGAAATATAACTAAAATCTGAAGAACGCAAGAATCCGTAATTATCTGGTAAAATCTCTAGAACTCCTTCGATACTAACCATTCCATCAAAATGGAATTCTTTTTTAGATTCGTGGTGCTCTTCCTTATCAGAATGTCTGTTTTGATTCGGGTTCTGGTTCTGGTTTTGATTTTTGTGAGGATTTCCACTGTTTTGTGGATGATTGTGTGTTTTTTGAGGTCTTGCCTGATGTTGAGGATTATTAGGCTTTTCTTCTGTTGAAACAGGCTCTTGAGTTTCTGTATTTCCAGGAATTTCTGTTTTTTCCTGAACAGCAGTTTCTGTTGTATTGTTATTAGGAAGTACTCTTTTCCTTTTTTTCTTTGCCTGGGATGAAGCAGAATTTTCTTCTGTTGCCGAAGATGTAACTTCTTCCTGTTTTGGTGTTTCAGAGACAACTTGTTTTTCTTCTATTTTATCATCAGCAATTGGTGTTGTTTCTGTTGGTGCTGTAACCTCCGTTTTAGGTTTTGCTGTCCTCTTAGGGGCAGCTTTCTTGGCAGGAGCAGGAGCCTTAATTTCTTTCTCCACCGCTTTATCTTCAGCAGTTATACTGGTTTCTGTGGTGTTGAAATAATCTTTTGTAACTTTAGGGTTAGAAGCTTGAAAATCAAGAACAGCAAAAATTTTATCATTTTCAGTGCTGTTTCTTGCAACTTTAACGCCCAAATCTCTTAAGATTTTAGTCAATTCCGTTACGGATTTTGACCTTAACGTTTCAATGTTAAACATATGTATGTAAAAATGTAATTAATTGTGAGTAAGAAAAGTAAGTCCGGCGACTTTTGTTTTCAAGTACATTGTATAATGCAAATCTACACTTATTTTTGAATTGTGCAAAATTTATGTTATTTTTGCCAAGAATTTAATGTTCAATGCTACAAAGAATACAAACTATATGGACTTTTCTGGCAGTTTTAGCTGCTGTTTTTCTTTTCATCACAGGACAAGATGTTGCTATTTTTGGCAATATACCTGTTATAGATAGTGCATCTATTGTACTTGTTTTGGTTGGATTACTAAGTGTATTCAGCTTTAAAAACAGAAAAAGACAAATTTTGCTGAACACAATCAGCATCATTATAAACGCTTTGTTGATTGGTGTATTGATTTACTGGTTACTAAACTTATCCGGAGGAATTCAATTTCCTGAGAAGGGTATTGAGCCTGTTTTCCCGTTGATCGCGATTATTTGTTTGTTCATTTCAAACATTTATATCCGTAAAGATGAGAGGCTCGTGAAATCTGTAGACAGACTTCGATAACCTTACAACGATTTTTTGAGTAGAACAGCTTCTTTTTGGAGCTGTTTTTTTTATTTCAAATTCTTTAAAGGCTTAATTTTTAGATGCTATTCTTTATTTTCCATAAATTTATTTTTATATCGATGCAACATTTTAAATAAATCTGCGACATATAGATCTATAAAATTATGATTCCAATGAAAAAAATAACTTACCTCGCTTTCTCGTTTTTCTCAGTAATAACTTTTGCTCAGGAAGTTTCAAAAGAAAGAATCAATACTGTTATTTCAACACTATCGTCAGATGAAATGAAGGGCCGAGAAATAGGAACAGTTGAGAATGACAATGCCGCGAATTATATTGCCAAACTTTTTAAAGAAAATAATCTTGAATACTGCACAGGAAACTCTTACCTTATTCCTTTTGATTATAAGGGAAAGACAGTTTATAATGTATGTGGAGTTAAAAAAGGGAAAACCGATAAATATCTGGGTTTCTCGGGACATTTTGATCATATAGGAACAAACAACAAAAGCGGCGACAATATTTATAATGGAGCTGACGACGATGCAAGTGGAATAACAACTCTTGTAGGAATTGCAGATTATTTTAGAAATAAAAAACCTGAATTCTCTATGCTTTTTATGGCTTTTAATGGAGAGGAAAAAGGAATGCTGGGTTCTCAAGCAATTTCAAAGGACAAAAATCTAGATCCTATTTACAACAATTTGTATGCTCTTTTCAATTTTGAAATGGTAGCAACAGAGTCGGAGTTTGGGAAAAATGCTCTTTTTATGACTGGAGACGAATTTTCTGATCTTGATGAATTATTTAATCAAAATGCAGCAGAAGGTTTAAAAATACATCCTGATCCTTATGCAGCAGAACAGTTGTTCTACAGGTCGGACAACGTAAGTTTTGTAAAAAAGAAAATCATTGCCCATTCTATTTCTACAGCTGATATGAGTAAAATAAAACATTATCATCAGGTAAATGATGATGTAAATGTTGTTGACTTTGATAACCTTACTCAAATCATTAATAATTTTGGAAAGACTTTGGATAAATTAAGTCCTAAAAATTTCGCTCCGAAGTATAACGATAAAGTAAAATTTAATTAAGAACGTCTACTCTTTTAAAATTACGTAATTTTGCTTTTCCAATTTTTTCATTAAATGAACGAATATATAAAAATATTAAAATTCGCAAAACCCCATCAGAAATACATTTACGGAAGTTTATTTTTCAACATCATGTATTCTGTATTTCAAATAGCTTCGCTAGGGACTATTCTACCGGTTTTGGGAATGCTTTTCGGCACTATAAAACCTGAAAAATATGAATCAGCTCCTGTTTATTCGGGAGATATTATTGATTTCTTCTCTTACTTAAAAGATTACTCCAATTACTACGTGCAAAGTCTGGTAACCAATTACGGTTCACTGAAAGTTCTTGCATGGCTTTGTATCATTACTGCTTTTATGTTTCTTTTGAGAAATGCATTCCGGTATTTCGGATCTTTTCTTTTAATTAATTACCGTGTAGGGGTTACTAAAGATCTTCGTGGTGCTATGTACCGCAAAATACTTTCTTTACCTGTTTCGTTTTTTACTGAAAGCCGAAAGGGTGACCTTATGTCCCGTATGTCAAATGATGTGGGTGAAGTTGAGGGGAATATTTTAGGCAGTTTGATCGAACTGATCAATGCACCATTTATGTTGATCAGTACTTTGGTGACTTTATTCTTCTTAAGCCCCGAAATGACACTTTTCTCTTTATTGGTTTTACCCGTAATGGGAACAATGATCGCTTTGGTAGGGAAAAGTCTAAAAAAGGATTCTCATGAAGCTCAGCAGGAAATGGGAACCATCTTTTCCATTGTAGATGAGACTCTGAAATCATCAAAGGTGATCAAGATCTTTAATGCTGAAAAAATAATGGACAGTAGATTCATGCAATCGATGAACAAATGGATATCCAGCTCAATAAGCCTAGGTAGAAAGAAGGAATTGGCATCACCAATGAGCGAATTTCTGGGATCAATCACCTTTTTGATCATCGCATGGTATGGAGGAAAACAGATCATTGTTGAACAAAGCATTTCGCCAGCCGATTTCTTAGTTTTCTTAGGAATGTTCTTCCAGATACTACCTCCGGCAAAGAGCTTATCAACAGCTATATCTAACGTTCAGAAAGGAGAAGCTTCTTTACAAAGAGTATTGGAAATTCTTGATGCAGACGTTAAAATTGAAGAAGTGGCTGAGCCCGTTTCAATATCTACTCTTCAAAATAACATCCATTTCAAAGACATCGGATTTTATTATGATAAAGATAATTTAATTCTTAAAAACTTTAATTTAACGATTCCGAAAGGAAAAACTGTTGCATTAGTCGGACAAAGCGGAAGTGGAAAAACAACAATTGCCAATCTTTTAGCAAGATTCTATGATGTTTCTGAAGGTGAAATTTTAATTGATAACACTAACATTAAGCATTTAAAACTACAGGAGTATAGGAAACTTTTAGGAATGGTAACACAGGAATCTGTATTATTTAATGATTCGGTTTACAATAATATTCTGATGGGGAAACCTGAAGCAACCAAGGAAGAAGTTATAGCAGCGGCTAAGGTGGCCAACGCGGACACTTTTATCACACAGCTTCCAAATGGTTATGACACCAATATTGGAGACGATGGTGGTAAATTATCCGGAGGACAAAAACAAAGGGTTTCTATCGCCAGAGCGGTTCTTAAAAACCCACCGATTATGATTTTAGATGAAGCTACTTCAGCTTTAGATACGGAATCTGAAAAATTCGTTCAGGATGCTCTTGAGAAAATGATGGAAAACAGAACATCATTAGTCATTGCACACAGACTTTCAACTATACAGAAAGCCGACTGGATCGTAGTGATGGAAAAAGGTGATATTGTAGAACAAGGAAGCCACCATGATCTGATTGCAAAGAGAGGTGTTTATCACAAATTAGTTGAGCTTCAAAATTTTGATTAAATCCTTTTAAATTAATTTTTAAAATGAATCCCATACAAGAGTATTTCTACAGAATTGAAGAACCTGATAGAAGTACTCTTTTGTATTTACGGAAAAAGATATTGGAATCTGATCTGGAGAACATTACAGAAACACTGAGCTTTGGATTACCTTTTTTCAAATACAAAAAGAAGATGCTTTGTTATTTATATTATAGTAAAAAATATAAAAAGCACTACATCAGTTTTTATCACGGGGACCGATTGAACGCCCCGGAGTTGATCCAGGAAGGCAGAAAGAAGTTTAAAATCCTTTTAATTGATATGGAAGAGGATTTACCTGTTGAACTTATTTTAAACCTTATTAATGAAGTAAAACAGCTCATTAGAGTATAAACTAGTAGAGTTGATTACTTAACAAGGTCTATAGTAGCTAAAAACTGTATACTCAATGATTAAAACAAATGCTGCCATTTGTAATTAATAATAAAAAAAGCCACTTCTTTTTGAAACGGCTCTCTTATATATTTTTCAATTGAATTATTCCTTCATTTTTGCGATCACATCAATACCTCCTTTCGTTATATCTCCAATCTTACAAATGACCTCTGTATCTAGAGGCAGGAAAACATCCATTCTTGAACCGAATTTAATAAAACCAAATTCATGACCTGCCTTTGCCTGATCTCCTTCATTGCAGTAGAAAACAATTCTTCTTGCTACATATCCCGCAATTTGTCTAAATACCACTTTATGATTTGTTAAACTTTCAATAGCAATAGTTGTTCTTTCATTTTCTGTAGAAGATTTTTCGTGCCATGCCACTAAGTATTTTCCTGGATGGTATTTTTTATAAATTACCTCTCCTGAAACAGGATATCTACAGATGTGGACATTCAAAGGAGACATGAAAATGGAAACCTGAATTGCTTTTCCTTTAATAAATTCTGTTTCGTCAACTTCTTTAATCATTACTACTTTCCCGTCTACCGGAGCAATTACATTCTCTTTATGATCAAGAATCTCACGGTTAGGAACTCTGAAAAACCAAAATACTAAACTGTAAATAATGAGTAAAGGCATAATGATCAAAAGCGACCACATTTTAAGAAAATAAATCGCTAAAGCACCAATTATAATGAAAAGTATTGTTGCTACTGTAATCGTTCCTTTTGATTCTCTATGTAATTTCATGAGTCTAAATAAATTTTTCTAAAATAAAGTACAAATATACGACAGGAACGCAGATTAAAAAACTATCCAGCCTATCTAATACACCACCGTGTCCCGGAATGATGTTTCCACTATCTTTAACACCAAAATTTCTTTTGAGCTGGCTTTCTACTAAATCCCCTAAAGGAGCAAAAGAAGCCACTAAGAATCCAACAACCATCCAGTTTCCACGGAGATCATGTTGATATTTTTCAATAAAATAAGATAGAACTAAGGTTAAGATTACACCTCCTGCGTAGCCTTCCCAGGTTTTCTTAGGAGATATTTTAGGCGCCATTTTATGTTTTCCAAAAAACTTTCCTGTGAGATAGGCAAAGGTATCGCTGCTCCAGATTAAAATAAAGAGAAACAACACTTCTAAAGAGAACTTATCATCATAACTGGAATACTTCGGAAGACCAAGAGCAAAACTAAAAGGCAAAGCCACGTAAATGACCGTAAAAATCAATTTACCACTGTCGAAATATAATTCGGTAGGATATTTAAATAAAGTAACCACAGCAATTGCTATTAAAGACAGGGCTAATATTTCACTTAATCTAAAATCAAAAAAGAAATCATGGTAAAAATATCTCTTCGAGAACATATAAAAGATAATCATAACAACCGGAAATACGATCCATTTTTCATATCCTTTTCCAAACTTCATGATCTTTACACACTCCCACGATCCAACCACCATTAAAAATGTGATCAATCCATAATATAGATATTGCTGTTTAACGAGATCCGGAGAAATGCTATTGATCAGTTGGGCTCCGAGTGGAGTTACGCATAGGATAATAATTGCCACGTAAACAATACCCGAAATTGTTCTTTGAATGAGGTTTTTGTCCAAAATGTATAATTTAGAAAATTGATGCTTAATCTTCAAGCAGCAATAAAAACAGTTTTGTGTTAGAATTAGAAGAGGTATCTAATTTTGATTGACTTCCGCTAATTGAGGTTAGGTTTTTAATATTACCATTCCTTTTTATTTTCCCCATTGCATCATTAAGATTATTTACAATCTGCGAAACATTAGCCATGATAATAATTTTATTAGGCAATCTCGAAGAATGGTAATGAAGAATATTATTATGCGACAGCATGATCCTTCCATCATAAGCAATAAGATACTCACAGGTAATAAATGCCGCATCATTGGAATGTTCCAATTCTGAAGTGCAGGGAGTTTTCACAACAGTCAAAAAATTCTGAAGTTCCTTATCCCAGCAGAACATATTGTGAATACCTTCAATTTTAATAATTTGATTTAAAGTTTGTAGAGCCTCCGCTTCGTCTGCACAATAATTAAAAAAACCACCCGAATGCGTAAATAACTGCGCAAACTTATAGTCGAGATCCGCATTTTTTAGCGAATCCCCAAGCTTCTCCAAACTCTGGCTATCATCTTCCTCAGGTTGGTTGGTTAGTTTGCTTACAATTCTTTTAAATAAACTCAACTTATGTTTTTTTAGTCAACTTTATACAAAAATAGAAAATAAATTATAATAGATTCTAAAAATGTAGCTTTAAATATGAAAAAACCTGGCAATTTTGAAATTACCAGGTTTTATTTCTTTTATTTTTTAAGGATTTAAAGTTGAGTCGGACTCTCAGGAGCCTGAATTTCACTTTCTTCCTCTTTTTCCTTTAATAATGGAATGGTATTCGTTACAGGTCTCTCTGTTAATTCAGGGTCCCATGCTCTCTTTCCGAATATTTCCTCTAAATCTTCACGGAAGATCACTTCTTTTTCCAAAAGTTTACCTGCCAAAGCATCTAGTTTATCCTTATTATCAGCAAGAATCTGCACTGCTCTTAGATATTGATTTTCAATAATTGATTTTATTTCAACATCAATTTTATTTGCTGTCTCTTCAGAATAAGGTTTTCCGAAATTATACTCAGATTGCCCTGAGCTGTCATAATAAGAAATATTACCAATATTTGGGCTTAATCCGTAGATCGTAACCATTGCCTGAGCTCTTTTTGTTACAGTTTCAAGATCAGAAAGTGCACCTGTTGAAATATTGTTAAATATTACTTGCTCTGCTGCTCTACCTCCTAATGTAGCACACATTTCGTCTAACATCTGTTCTGTAGTAGTAAGCTGTCTTTCTTCCGGAAGATACCAAGCTGCTCCTAAAGAACGTCCTCTTGGAACAATCGTTACTTTTAAAAGTGGTGACGCATGCTCAACCAGCCAAGAAATTGTAGCGTGACCTGCTTCATGGTAAGCCACTCTTTTCTTTTCAGAAGGCTTGATAGCCATGTTTTTCTTCTCAAGTCCACCGATGATTCTGTCTACAGCATCAAGAAAATCTTGTTTTGTAACTGATGTATGACTATTTCTTGCTGCGATAAGTGCTGCTTCATTACAAACATTTGCAATATCAGCTCCACTGAATCCTGGTGTCTGTTTTGCTAAGAAGTCTCTATCTACATTTTCATCCAATTTGATCTTCTTTAAATGAACATCAAAAATTTCTCTTCTTTCATGTAATTCCGGAAGATCCACATAGATCGAACGGTCAAAACGTCCTGCTCTCATCAAGGCTTTATCTAAGATATCCGCTCTATTGGTCGCAGCCATTACAATTACATTTACATCCGTTCCGAAACCATCCATTTCAGTAAGAAGCTGATTCAGGGTATTTTCTCTCTCATCGTTACCTCCTGAGAAATTATTCTTCCCTCTGGCACGTCCGATTGCATCAATCTCATCGATGAAGATAATTGCTGGTGACTTCGCTTTTGCCTGGGCAAATAGATCTCTCACTCTTGATGCACCTACTCCAACAAACATTTCAACAAAGTCAGAACCGGAAAGTGAAAAGAAAGGAACTTTTGCTTCTCCTGCTACTGCTTTAGCCAATAAAGTTTTACCTGTTCCCGGAGGACCTACCAATAGAACTCCTTTTGGAATTTTACCTCCAAGTCTTGTATATTTTTCAGAATTTTTCAAGAAATCTACAACTTCCTGTACTTCTTCTTTGGCGCCTTCTAATCCTGCAACATCTTTAAATGTTACCTGAATTCTTTCTTTTTCATCAAAAAGCTTTGCTTTGGATTTACCAATAGAGAAGATTTGTCCTCCAGGTCCTCCGCCACCCCCCATCTTTCTGAAAAGAAGAAAATAGAATAATCCCAAAATAGCAATCCATATCAATGCTGAAAATAAAATATCCATAAAAGGATTTTTACCTGCACCATAATCTTTTGTGGTCTTGATAGTCGCATTATCTGCTCTTATCTGATCAAATTTTTGAAGGAAAAGCTGTAGGTCTCCATATTTTACAGTGTAATCTGCTTTAGGAGCCATTTCGAATGCTGATAACGGATTGTTTTCTTTGGCGGTCTTACTCACCATAGCCGTTTTAGCAGCCTGAGTCAGGAATACGTCAGCCTTTTCAGTGTCTTTATATATAATAATATTCTGAACTTTTCCCGATTGCATTTCTCTGAAGAAACCATCTTCATCGATAGCTTTTGCACTGTTGTCTCCTAAAAAATTGGATCCAAAAAATAACAAAAGTGCTATGATTGCAATTGGAAAAAACCAGTTAAATCCTTTATTGTTCATTTATACTTTTTAAAATTAAATTTCATTTTCAATTTTGGTAATTTTAGCATCACCCCACAATTCCTCAATATCATAGTACTCCCGTACCTGTTTTTGGAATATGTGAACAACTACTGTTACGTAATCTACCAAAACCCACATTGCGTTATCAGTTCCCTCGACATGCCAAGGTCTATCCTGAAGTTCGTTTCTCACTTTCTTCTCTACACTTCCTGCTAATGCAGAAACTTGTGTGTTTGAGTTTCCACTACATATTACAAACGTTTCTGCCACTGAGTTTTCAATGTTGGAAAGATCGAAGATCATAATGTCTTCTCCTTTTACATCTTGGATAGCTTCAACGATTTTATCTATTAATTCTTGCTTTTCTACTGTCTTATTCATTAAAAAAATACTATAATCTGCAAATTTATTGTTTTTTCTTTACTTTAGCCTTACTTTTAACCCTTTAAAGTCTTAAAGTTTTCTTAATGGCTCAACTATTCTATCTAAAAGAGTGTTCTTCTACTAATGACGAAATTTCAAAGTTTTTACTTTACGAAAATTCAGATTTTATTGCTTTACATACATTTAACCAAACTAAAGGCCGCGGTCAATACGGAAATACATGGTCTTCCATAGCTGAAAAAAATCTCGCATACACACTAGCTGTAGGCACTAATCATTTCAAGCTCACGGATTTTATGTTCAATTATTATACCGCAATTGTTATCAGGGATTTCCTTGCCAATATGACTGAAAGTGATGTAAAGATAAAATGGCCCAATGATATTATTCTTAAAAGTAAGAAAATAGTAGGGATATTGATCGAAAAGAAAAAAATTAATCAAAAAAATTATTTCATCATTGGAGCAGGAATAAATATTCTTCAGGAGAAGTTTGATGAAATTTCCAATGCTGGTTCACTTCTAACGCTGACAGGCAGAAAATTCGATCTTGAGGAATTCACTTTAAAGCTACATGATTTCCTGGTTGAAAAACTGAATAATATTCCTTCAGAGGGAGAAATAATGAAACAATTCAATCAAAATCTATTTAGAAAAGATGAAATTTCTGTTTTCGAGATCGACAAAAAGAGACAAAATGGCATCATAAAATTCTCCGATGAAAAGGGAGAAATCTGGATCGAACTGGAAGAAGGTATACGTTCTTTTTACCACAAAGAAATTAAGCTTCTCTATTGATTTGCTCTTCTCAGATACAGATATAACGCAATAGGTAAAAAGATAAGATTCGGAAACCACATAGCCAGTGCTGGAGACATACTTTTATTTTCCGAGACTACCTTTAATGCTTCAAATGAAAACACAAAAATAAAGGCAAGAGAGATCCCAATTGCTAAATTAATTCCAAGACCACCTCTTTTCTTTTGTGAGGAAAGAGAAAGCGCTAAAAACGTCAGAATAACAATAGAAATAGGCATTGAAGTCCTTTGATACAATTCATTCAAGTGGGTATTCAGATTACTGTTTCCTTTTTCTTTTTCCCGCTGAATAAATTTCAAAAGTTCTGGAGTTGTTTTATTTTGTCCTAATAACTCATTTGGAAAGAGCTCTTCCGGAGCATGGCCATAGCTTTTTCTTAATTCGGGTCCATTCGCTAGTTTTTCAGAATTATTTTTATTGATGGTTTTCTCGGCGTAGTTATTCAAAACAAATTGTTTTTTGGGTACATCCCAATATACGTCAGATGCCTTTAGTTCATAAAGCATCCTTCTGTCTTTATCAAATTTCTGAAATATAAAACCGGAACCTCTCCTTTCTCTCTTATTCCATGAATTGATAAAAATATATTCTGTTCTGCTAAGCTGTGCCGTAACAGGAGCCGTTCCTAAGACCTTTTCTTTATTTGCTGCGTTGTATGTATATGCCTCAAGCTCATTCTTCTTAATATTTGCCCAGGGCAACACAAAATGATTGATTGCAAGAGACAGAAATGCAATAAACAATGAGGTCAACAAATATGGTTTTGCAAAACGGTGAAAACTGGCACCACTACTGATAACAGCAACAATTTCAGTATTATTTGCCATTCTGGAGGTAAAATAAATTACCGAAATAAATACCAAAATAGACAAAAATGTCATGACCAGGTTGATGATCCAGAACGGATAAAAATGGACAAGAAAATAGGTTAAATTTAATTTAGCATCAATAGCCGTTGCATTTTCAATCCTTGGGATCTTCTGCTGGACATCGATTACTAAAACAACTATAGACAACAATATGAGCATGAAACCAAAAGTTCCAAGATATTTTTTTATGATATATCTATCTATAATTGTAAACATAATCTTCTTTTATAATCTTTGTCTAAGAATAGGATCAACTGATTTTTTCCACTCATAGAAATCGCCAGCAATAATATGTTCTCTCGCAACTTTTACCAAATCTAAATAAAAAGCTAAATTATGAATGGATGCTATCTGCTTTCCAAGGTATTCTTTTGAAACAAACAAATGGCGGACATATGCTTTTGAATATTCTTTATCTACAAAACTTGTCCCAAACTCATCTAAAGGCGAAAAATCTTTCTTCCACTTTTCGTTTTTTAGATTCATTACTCCCTGCCATGTAAAGAGCATAGCATTTCTTGCATTTCTTGTAGGCATTACACAATCCATCATATCGATTCCTAATCCAATCGATTCCAAAATATTCCATGGAGTACCAACTCCCATCAGATATCTGGGTTTTTCTTTAGGTAGAATATCTGTTACCTCATCTGTGATCCTGTACATTTCTTCCTCTGGTTCTCCTACAGAAAGACCACCGATTGCATTTCCTTCCGCTCCTGCTTCCGAGATAACCTCAGCGGAAATTTTTCTTAAATCAGAATATGTAGAACCCTGGACAATAGGGAAAAACCTTTGTTTATGACCGTATAGTTCAGGATTTTTTTCATTCCAGTCAATGCATCTTTTTAACCAGCGGTGTGTCATTTCCATGGACGCTTTTACCTGGTTATACTCACTAGGATAAGCAACACATTCGTCAAAAGCCATAAAAATATCTGCCCCGATCTGCCTTTGGATCTCCATTGATTTTTCAGGTGTAAAAAGATGATAGCTTCCGTCGATATGAGATTTAAATTTCACTCCTTCTTCAGACATTTTTCTGCTTCCTGAAAGTGAAAACACCTGAAAACCTCCTGAATCCGTAAGAATAGGAAGATCCCAATTCATGAATTTATGAAGCCCTCCTGCTTCCTGCATGACATCCATTGTTGGACGAAGATATAGGTGGTATGTGTTCCCTAATATAATTTGGGCTTTAATGTCTTCTTTTAATTCTCTTTGGTGAACCGTTTTTACACTCGCAACAGTTCCTACCGGCATAAAAATAGGCGTCTGAACTTTACCATGATCGGTAGTAAGTTCTCCGGCTCTAGCTTTCCCCTCAGAGGTTTTTTCTATATTAAAAAATTTCATTCTTCTGTTTTATTAATTCATTGCCACTGGCTTTTACATTACCAACTGGTGCGCTTTCTACATTTAAATTAGTTTGACAAAGTGGGAAGATTTTTATTCTTCTTTAGTTTATCATTTACATATTTATCCGCTTTAGGATCTTTTTTTAGTATTATCTTCTGTGCTTCATCAGCAATATCAGTCATCTTTTGTTCGACAACATAATATTTAAAACTTTCTACAAAGTCATCGGCTTTTACATTGTGGGTCTTAAGAACATATCTTGTTCCACTCTCTAAATTCGTATTCTGAAACATAAAAGTTGCCTGATCATTGATTGCAAGATCAGCCAGTATTTCAGACATTTTATCTTTGGAAACAAGATTCTTAGGTGTATCAACGTATTTCTTACAAGAAAATACAAACATCAAAACAAAAAGAAAAATCAATTTTTTCATAATCTGTTAATTAATGATTTCCATTTTAAATTTAAAACACCAAAAACGGCCTCATGAATAATTCCGCCATTCATTTTACTTTCTCCTAAAATTCTATTGGTAAAAATAATAGGTACTTCTACAATTTTGAAGCCTTTTTTAAAAGTTCTGAATTTCATTTCAATTTGAAAACCATAACCTTTTAACCTTACATTCTCCAAATCGATATTTTCCAAAACCTTTTTCGAAAAACAGACAAATCCAGCTGTAGTGTCATGAATAGGCAGTCCTAAAATAAATCTTACATATTTGGATGCAAAATAGGAAAGCAATACCCTTCCCATTGGCCAGTTTACGACATTTACTCCTTTTGAATAACGCGAACCAATTGCCATATCTGCGTTTAAGCAAGCTTCATATAATTTGGGTAGATCATTTGGATTATGAGAAAAATCTGCATCCATTTCAAAAATATAATCATAATTATTTTGAAGTGCCCATTTAAACCCATGAATATAAGCTTTCCCTAAGCCGTCTTTTACATGCCTTATTGAAAGGTGAAGACCATGAGAAAATCTTCTTTGCAGATCTTTTACAATTTCTGCCGTTCCGTCAGGAGAGGAGTCATCTACAACAAGAATATGAAAGTCTTCTTCCAATGCAAAAACTTTGGAAATAATATTTTCAATATTTTCCTTTTCGTTATAAGTTGGAATGATGACGAGTTTTTTCATTTCAGTTTGCAAAGATAGTTTATTTAACCTTTTTATTTTATACAAAATATTCTATAATTTTGCAAAAAACAATCGGTTGCTATTATCACAAAATTTCGTAAACCATGTAAGGATTCCTGAGAACAATGATTGGGTGATCTTTATATTGCTGGGCTGCATATTTTTATATCTTTTTATGATTAATATCGTAGAAAGAGGCGCCAATCTAAAAGATTTTCTGCTTCAAAAATATTTTGATGCCAGTAATAATTTAGCTAGCTGGATCATCACATCCTGTGTAATCACACTTACTTTAGCCGTATTATTATCACAATACATTCCAGTTGTCCCTAAATATATTGCCGATTTACAAGTATTGGGGTATCAAATGAATAAATTTGGATATTGTTTATCAGCAATCAGTCTTTTTTATTTAACAAAATCTACTTTAGGCTTTTTATTTTATCAAAGTATAGGAGACACAAAAAAATGGTTAATTTTTTACTTTACCTCCACTAAATTTTATTTCATTCTTTCATTTTTATTAATAATTCTGTGTGTTACCCATTATTATTTCCCAATTGACAGAAATAAAATATTTTTTTACTATTTAGCATTCTTTTCTTTTGTGTTTATTTTTAAGGTTTTTTTCTATTTATTTCACAAGAACAACATCTTACCTGAAAAATGGTATTATAAATTTTTGTATATTTGCACCCTCCAAATAGCGCCATTATTGTTGCTTTGGAAATTGTTATTTTTTTAATAAAAGTCAATGATGAGAATAAAGTCTATATTGGTTTCTCAACCAGCGCCTAGTGAGTCTTCTCCATACCTGGATATAGCGAAGAAGGAAAAAATAAAGATTGATTTCCGTCCGTTCATCCACGTAGAGGGAGTTGACAATAAAGAACTTAGAACACAAAAAATAGATCTAACGCAGTATACTGGCATTATCTTTACCAGTAAGAATGCGATAGACCACTACTTTAGACTAGCTGAAGAACTGCGTTTTGCTGTTCCGGATACGATGCGATACATCTGCCAGTCTGAAGCGATTGCTAACTATCTTCAAAAACACATCGTCTACAGGAAGAGAAAAATCAGCTTTGGGGAGAAAAACTTCTCAGATCTATTACCTCTTTTCAAAAAATTTCCAACTGAGAAATATCTATTACCGTCTTCAGACGTTTTAAGTCCGGATACGATTAAGACACTTGACACTGCAAATATTGACTGGACAAGAGCAATCATGTACAGAACGGTATGCAGTAATCTAAGCGATATCAATATTAAAGATTATGATATGTTGATATTCTTCAGTCCACAAGGAATTAAATCGTTACAGATGAATTTTGAAGATTTCAAACAAGATGAGACCAAGATTGCCGTCTTTGGAAATACTACTTTAAATGCAGCTGAAGAAGCGGGACTAAGAGTAGATGTAATGGCTCCTACCAAGGAAACACCATCCATGACCATGGCACTTGAAAAATATATTAAAAGCCTTCATAAGTAGTTTTTAATATCACATAAAATATAGCCGTCTTTCAATAAAAGGAAAGATGGCTTTTTTTTAATTAAATTTGAACAAAAATTAATATTGAATAAAATGTCTACATATATTTTTCAAAGTGAAAGTATAAAATGATGCTCTTTCGAACCAATAAAAAATTAAAATACCCCGGATGAAAGCTCCCCAACCAAAAAAGATAGAAAAAATACTCGAAATACACGGCGATAAAAGGACAGACAATTATTTCTGGCTTAATGAAAGGGAGAATCCTGAAGTTATAAAATATATTGAAGAGGAAAATACTTATTCAGACTTCATGATGAAGGAAACTGAAGATTTTCAGGAGGAGCTTTATGAAGAAATGAAATCCCGTTACAAAAAGGATGATGAATCTCTACCCTATTTTTTTAATGGGTATTGGTATATGGTTCGCTATGAAGAAGGAAAAGAATATCCTATTTTCTGTAGAAAATATAAGAGCCTGGAAAACCCTGAAGAGATTATTCTTGATGTCAACATCCTTGCAGAGGGAGAAAGCTTTTTCGAAGTTGGAAGTATTGCTGTAAGCCCCAATAATAAATTAGCTTCTTTTTCTTCCGACAATGTGGGACGAAGAATTTATTCGATCAATTTCAAAAATTTAGAAACTGGAGAAATTCTTTCAGATAAAATTGAGAACACAACAGGAAAAGGAGTTTGGGCCAATGATAACGAACACGTTTTTTACATCAGAAAGGATGAAAGTTTACGTGCATTTCAGGTATACAGACACAAACTGGGAACAGAGCCATCAGAAGACATTTTAATCTTCCATGAAAAGGACGATACGTTTGATGTCAATGTTTTCAAAACAAAATCTTTACAATACATTTTTATTGCGAGCTCCAGCACTATTTCTGATGAACATCGTTTTATTCCTTCCAACAATGTTTTTGCCGACTGGAAGATCATTCAGCCTAGAATAGATGATCTGGAATATTCAGTAGAGCATTATGAAGATGAATTTTACATCATCACCAATGCTGATGAAGCTTTCAATTTCAAAATTGTAAAAGCTAAAATCGACAATTGCGGAATGGAAAACTGGGTGGATGTAATTCCTCATCGGGCCGAAGTTTTACTGGAAGGTTTTGAAATATTTAAAGATTATCTTGTTCTTGAAGAAAGAGAGCAAGGTCTGTTACAGATAAAGATCATTGAAGAAAAAACCAAAGAATCTTACTATCTCCCATTTTCAGATCCTACCTATACCGCTTATATCGGCGTTAATTTAGAATTTGACACAGAGATTTTACGCTATGGCTACACTTCTTTAACACAGCCAAGTTCTACCTACGAATATAATATGAAAGACAAAACAACCATACTTCTGAAACAACAGGAAGTTTTGGGTGGAAAATTCTTCCCTGAAAATTATATTTCTGAAAGAATTTGGGCAGATTCCCGAGATGGAGAAGCAAAAATTCCCATTTCCCTGGTTTATCATAAAGACACCAAAAAATCTGAAAATACACCCTTACTATTATATGGATATGGAAGTTATGGACATACCGTAGATGCAAGTTTTTCTAATGTAAGACTTTCCATTTTAGATAGAGGTTTTATTTATGCCATCGCACATATCCGTGGTGGAGAATATTTAGGCAGAGAATGGTATGAAGATGGGAAAATGTTGTTTAAAAAGAATACATTCTTTGATTTTATAGATGCGGGGAAATATTTAATAAAGGAAAATTACACTTCATCTAACCATCTTTATGCGATGGGTGGAAGTGCCGGTGGATTATTAGTGGGAGCAGTTATTAACTACGAACCAACCTTATTTAATGGTATAGTTGCACAGGTTCCTTTCGTAGATGTTGTAACAACAATGCTGGATGAAACAATTCCTTTAACAACAGGGGAATATGATGAATGGGGTAATCCGAATGACAAAGAATATTATCATTATATGAAGGAATATTCTCCATATGACAATGTAGAAGCTAAAGATTATCCACATATGCTTGTCACAACAGGCTTGCATGATTCTCAAGTTCAATATTGGGAACCAGCCAAATGGACGGCAAAATTAAGAGAGCTGAAAACCAATGACAATCTTTTACTTTTTAAAACCGATATGAGTGCAGGACATGGCGGAGCGAGTGGAAGATTTGAATCACTTAAAGAAGATGCATTGGAATATGCATTTCTATTGAAATTAGAAAATAAAAAAGAATGATTAACGAATCCGAATATTGGAAAAAAATAGAACAGTTTTTTGAAGAGAATTTTGAGACTGAAAAAAATCCACCTATTGAAACAGTATTGTTTTTAATTGGTTTACAGGAATTGGGAAGTGGTCAGCAAAAATATTCAAAAGACGATAAATTAAATATCCTTCATATTGCTGTTTGCAGATTATTAGAACCGTTTGGTTATTATAAATTTACGCATTATGAAGATGGATGGCCACAGTTTGAAAAATTGGAGGATCTTCCGGAATTACGAACCAACGAACAGACATTGCTCATGAAAAAAGCAATTATTCAGTATTTTCAGGACGAAGAACTGATATAAAATGAAATGATAATATGACAATTTGAATTATTTTCATTATCATATTTTTTTTGCCTAAAATAATAGGGCGGGCTTAAGCCCGCCCTATTATTTTCTATTTTATTGTTGAAGATTTCAAATTGACTAATTAGCTTTAAGAATTTCTTCTAGCTGACTCAGCCCCATTTTAAAACCATCTTCAAAACCCATTTCAATTTGTTTTTTCATGGCATCCTGAGATGCAAAATGAATATTGACCGTCACTTTTGCACCCTCTTCTATTCCTGTAAATCCAACAAGCCATTGTGCTTGTGGAAAGTCTTGATTAATGTTTCCCTTGTCATCACAAAAAGCATCTACACCGTCAAAACTTCTATGCTCCATAATTTCTCCGTATTTCAATTGTCCATACATTCTTTCACCTTCAGGACCAACCATGGCATAATACCAAACTCCATTTTCTTTAAAATCCATGCTTACCGTTTCACAACTCCAAGGTTTTGGAGCCCACCATTGATCCAATAATTCAGATTTGGTAAAATAGTCCCACACTTTTGAAACATCAGCGTCATAGACTTTCATAACATAAACACTGTTCGAGTCAAAATCTTTGTTAAAAATGATACTTGATTCCATACGTAATTATTTTTAACAAACTTAGTTCTTTATTTGTAGGCAACGCTTTTCATATGACAAGTAATTTTTACGATTTATAAAAAAATGTTAAAAAACATAGTTTTAAGAAAAAAAATACAATTTTTTGGCTCGTTTTTTGTTTATGAAGTCTTAAAACAATTAATTTTAACATTCATCATTCCAAACAACTTAAAAAAAGATAATGAATAATAAGTTCATCCCAATAATTTCAGTGTTCATGACGATCTCACTGATTGTCTTTGTTACACTCCAATTTTATTGGCTGAAAGGATATTACGGTGCCCTGGAACAAGACTTTTCTAATAAAGTCTATTCAGCATTGGAAAACACTGCTAAAAACATCTCCGAAATTGAAGTTGAAAAGTACCTGAATGAGGATTTTAAAAATTTCAGGAAAAATGTCATTTCAAATAATAATCAGCCATCCCTGACTACGATTCAACAAGTTCAGGATTCCGGGACACAAAGACAGATTATTTATTCTAAAAATATCATTGAAAAAACTCAGCTCCCAATTTCTAAAAAAGGAGATTCTTTAAAACTTACTACATTATATACTGACGAAGCAGCTTATAAGCTGAAGAGAGATACCACTAACCGGGAACTCCTTACGACCGATATCAATCAGGATATAGAAAGCGGTGATTATTCGATGAAGGAGTTTGCTAAAGTATATGGAAACAATCTTCCTATTACTAAAAGAGTGGATGATAAGATATTGGACTCAGTTCTTACAAAGGAATTGAAGATGAAGGGTATTACCGCTAAATTTGGTTTTGGTGTTACGGATAAGAATAATACACTTACCACCGTTTTCAATAAGGTTTATAAAGAGAAAAAGGATAACAATACCTATAGCTACCCACTTTTTACAGATAAAAAAGAACGGACTTTATATAATCTGGCTTTAGTTTTTCCTAAAAAGGAATATTCATTAGCCATGAATAACTGGCCAATGCTGTTGGGAACTTTCCTTTCATTACTGACTATTTTAGGAATCTATATCATCTCTATCAATTATATGATGAGACAAAAGAAGCTTGCAGAAATAAAGACCGACTTCATCAATAATATGTCTCACGAGTTTAAGACTCCTTTAGCAACTATTTCAGTGGCTACAGATTCTTTAGCCAATGACAAAATTGCGACCAACCCTGAAAAAGTTAGATATTACTCAAGTCTTATAAAACAGGAAAACCTGAGGATGAAGAAACAGGTGGAAAATGTTCTTAATATGTCTAAACTGGAAAGAAATGAAGTTAATTTATTTTTGAAAGAAACCAATGTAAGAGAACTTATCAAAAAAACAACGGAGTCTTTCAATCTTATTGTAACCCAGAGAAACGGTTCTCTTACCCAAGAGTTCACTGCTGATAAGTACAATTTTAAAATTGATGAATTTCATATTTCAAATATGTTGGTGAATTTATTGGATAATGCCAATAAGTATTCTCCTGATACTCCTGATATCAAAATAAAAACAAGAAATGAAGGCAATTTCTATGTTATTGAGATCTCAGACAAAGGAATGGGAATGGAAACCCAGAACAAAACGAAAATTTTTGAAAAGTTTTTCAGAGAAGAAACAGGAAATATTCATAACGTAAAAGGACAAGGCCTAGGGCTTTCCTATGTTAAGAAAATTGTAGAACTGCATAAAGGTCAGATTATAGTAGAATCGAACAAAGGAGAAGGAAGCATATTTACTATAAAACTTCCAATGACCTAAAAGGGATAATTGGAATAAATAAAAGATAAACCAAATAACAAATATAACAGAAGAGAGAGTGAGGAAGTTCATTCTTATTATTAATTTTTAATTTTTAAAATTATGAGCAACAGAATATTATTAGTAGAAGACGATCAGAGTTTTGGAGCGGTATTGAAAGATTATTTAACGATAAATAATTTTGAAGTAACTCTTGCAACAGATGGAGAGCAGGGGCTAAAAGAATTCACAGAAAATGAATTTGATATCTGTATTTTCGATGTTATGATGCCTAAAAAAGATGGGTTCTCATTAGCGGAAGACGTAAAAAAGATTGATAAAAACACCCCGATCATTTTCTTGACTGCAAGAAATATGAGAGAAGATATTTTGAAAGGATATCAATTGGGGGCAGATGATTATATTACAAAACCTTTTGATACTGAATTGCTTTTATACAAAATCAAAGCAATCCTTCAAAGAAGTTCAACATTAGAAAATGAAGAACAGGAACAATTTAAAATCAGCAATATCTTCTTTGATTCTATGCTAAGACAATTAAGAGTGGGCGATAAAGAATATAAACTTTCTCCAAAGGAAAATGAATTGCTTAAGCTTCTTTGTATTCATAGAAATGATTTCATGCCTAGAGATCTGGCACTAAGAAAGATATGGAAGAAAGAGAACTACTTTACAGCAAGAAGTATGGACGTTTATATCGCTAAACTTCGTAAGCTTTTGAAAGATGATGAAGGATTGGAAATCATCAACGTACACGGAGAAGGATTCAGACTTTTGGTTAAGAATTAATTCCAAAATAAGATTATAAATATAAAATTAGCAAAACAATTGAAAATGTTTTGCTAATTTTGTTTCATACGATAGGATATGAAAAATACATTTTTAGGTCTTGCTGCTGTTTCAATACTTACAGTTTCTTGCAAAAAAGACGAAAGAGCAACCTATGTCAAAGAAGAAGCATCTGTTCAGCAACCGGCTGTTACTGTTAATAATACACCCAAAACTTCAATTTTAGATCAAGCAGGAATTAAAACCAATGCACAGTATACAGCTACGCCAGCTCCTACTGCAGTTACTGCTCCAGGCATGAATCCTCCTCACGGACAACCGGGGCATCGATGTGATATTCCTGTAGGACAGCCTCTAAACAGCAAACCTGCTCCAACACAGGCTCAAGCTACTCAAAATGTTGTCGTTAATAAGAATGGATCACAAACTATTCAAATAGACCCTAATTCCTTACAACCGGGGAAATTCACGGTTGATAAAACTGGGAAAGCGGTAAAAACTGCTCCTGGCATGAATCCTCCACATGGACAACCGGGACACCGATGTGATATTCCTGTGGGACAGCCTTTAAACAGTAAACCTGCTCCGGCTGTACAACCAGTACAAAATGTCGTACAAAATACACCGGCTTCAACACCACAGCAAAGTTTGGCGAGCGGTGATAAACCAAAATTAAATCCTGCTCATGGAGAGCCTTTCCATAATTGTTCTGTGAAAGTAGGTGATCCTTTACCATAATTTTTGTAATTTTGCCATTGTGAAGTTATTTCAGATCATAACCATCATTTTCTGCTTAGGGATCTTTTTGATTCCTAAAGATAACTTCGTTCTAAAGGCAGCTCAGGAAACATGTTGTAAAGCAGAGTCTAAAAAAGAAGACTGCTGTAAAAATCATCAGTCGAAATCAACTAAAGGTCACGAAAAATCAAAATCATCATGTAATGACGATTGCTGTTCGACCTGTGTAGCTTGTTTTTCATTCATAGAAACGCCTTTTTCTAAAGGTTTGCTTTTAGAAATATCTTATTACAAAGCGAATAAAAAACTACAATTTCAGTATTGTGATCCTCACCTTTCGGATCGTTTAAAAGAGATTTGGGAACCGCCCAAGCTAGCTTAATTAAATATATGGATGTTCATTAGACCACTAATGAGCTGTTTTTTAATTAATCTAAATTTTAAACAAAATGAAATTATTTATTTCCAAGTTGATTCTTGGTATATGTCTACTATCTATTCAATTTATATTTGCTCAAGATCTTAAAAGTCAGTTCCAGGTAAAAGGAAACTGCGAAATGTGTAAAGAAAGAATAGAAACCACAGCTAAAAAAGCGGGTGCAAAAGCAGCAAGGTATTCTATTGACACTCAAACATTAACTTTAGAAACTGAAGGCACTATTTCCACTAATGATATTCTTAAAAAAGTAGCCGAGGCCGGTCATGACAATGAGAAATTCAAAGCATCCATTGAAACTTATGAAGCCCTTCCCGGATGTTGTCATTATGCAAGAGATCTTCAGCCTTCAAGTACCACTGTATCAGCTCAGGCTTCTAAAGCAGACAATGAATTTTATGTAAAAGGAAATTGCGCTTCATGTAAGGCAAGAATTGAAAAAGCAGCAAAAGACGCTGGAGCGAGCTCTGCAGAATGGAGTGCTGAAAAACAATCTGTTATTTTAGATTTCGATACTACAAAAACCTCAGCAGATAAAATTTTAAAAAAGATTGCTGATGTGGGACATGATAATGAAAAGTATAAATCTTCGGACAGTGTTTATAATCACCTTCCAGACTGTTGTCTTTATGACAGAAATGTTGCGTTAGGAGAAAAAGGAGCAGGTGTACATGTTGATGAACTTGGAAAGCCTGAACATCATGAAGAAACTGATTCAACTTCTTCAACCAGTCAGGATCAAGGTAATCACGAAAAAAATATTGAAGAAGTAAAATTATCTGCCTCCAGAGCGCCTACTTCATTAAGTAAGAAAGATGCGGGTTTGGTTTTTAATATTGATAAAAAGGAATTATTAAAGGCTGCTTGTTGTAATTTATCAGAAAGCTTTGAGACCAATGCTACAGTGGATGTTTCTTTTAGCAATGCTGTTACAGGAACTAAACAGCTTAAAATGTTAGGACTTGATCAAAAATACACCAGTTTAACAAAAGAACTTTTACCTGAAATCAGAGGTCTGGCATCGGCTTATGGATTAAATTTCATTCCTGGGAGATGGATCGAGAGTATCCAGCTTACCAAAGGTGGAAGCACCGTTACTAACGGATATGAAAGTATTACCGGACAAATCAACACTGAACTTTTAAAAAATTCAGAAAAACCAGAAACCTCATTAAATCTTTTTTCAGACTTCAATGGAAGAGCTGAAGCTAATATTACGAGTGTTTCTCCTATCAATGAGAAATGGTCACAGACCTTTCTATTACACGGAAATGGAACTTTTGGAAATACAGATATGAATGATGATGGTTTTCTTGACCGTCCGAAAGGAACACAGATTAATACAGCATACCTTCTCAATTATAATGATCTTGAAAAGTCCGGATTTGGTTCTCATTTCGGAATTAATTTTGTTAAGGATAACAGAACTGCAGGGCAAACCGGTTTTGACAAAAAACTGGCTCAGGATAAGCAGAATGCTTATGGAGTAGGAATTGATATCTCTAGATTTCAGGTGTGGAATAAAACAGGTTATGTGTTTAAAGGAAAGCCTTACCAGAGCCTGGGTTGGATGAATCAATATGTTTACCACCAGCAGGATAGCTTTTTCGGGTTGAGAAATTATTCAGGGAAACAGAATACATTTTATTCAAATTTAATTTTTGAAAGTATCCTTGGGAATACTAATCATAAATATAAGGCTGGAGCAAGCTTTATGTATGATGGTTATGATGAAACCTACCTTACAACTCCTTACAAAAGAAATGAGATTGTACCGGGAGCTTTTGCCGAATATACATTAACAGGATTAAAATATACTTTGGTAGCTGGAGCAAGGGTCGATTTTCATAATCTAGCGGGGACACAATTTACTCCAAGATTAAATTTTAAATATGATTTCACTCCACAAACTATTTTAAGATTATCAGCTGGAAGAGGTTTCAGAACGGCTTCTGTTTTTGCAGAAAATCAACAATATTTCGCTTCTAACCGTACGATTCAGATCATACAGAATGGGGGTGATATTTATGGTCTAAAACCCGAAATAGCCTGGAATTATGGCGCAAGTTTACAACAGGAATTTAAAATTTTCGGAAGAAAATCTTCTATTGTTGCAGATTTCTTCAGAACAGATTTTCAGGATCAGGTGATGGTTGATCTTGACAGATCACCTCAGCAACTGGTGCTTTATAATCTTGAAGGAAAATCTTTTGCTAATAGTTTACAGGTACAGTGGGATTTCATTCCTTTAAAAAACTTCGAGGTAAAAGTAGCTTATAAGTATTATGATGTACAGGCAGATTATCTGGATGGAAGAAGAGAGGTTCCTTTTATGGCTAAAAACCGTGGGTTTGTAAACCTCGCTTATTCTACCAATAAAAATAATAATGGTGGATATTGGAGCTTTGATACAACATTAAACTGGGTTGGAAAACAAAGACTTCCTGATACATCAAGTAACCCATCCGAATTTCAATTGGCAGGATATTCTAATTCTTATGCCGTTTTAAACGCACAAGTCTCAAGAAGTTTCAACAAAAAAATAAGGGCTTATTTTGGTGGTGAGAATTTAACTTCTTACAATCAAAAGAATGCAATTGTAGATTTTAAAAATCCTTTTGGTAATTATTTTGATGGCGGAATGGTTTACGCGCCTATTATGAAAGCGAATTTTTATGTAGGTCTTGATGTGACTTTCTAGATCTTAATTATTTAAATCATATCAACAAAACAGCATCAATATTGGTGCTGTTTTTCAATTTAAATGAACCATATTTTGAATTAATTAAAAAAAAATCAATCTGGAATTAAAAAATTATTACCTTTACACTTTATCATATGTATGAACATACTAACTAAAGACTTTACTATTGATCACAACAGCAAATTACCACTACATGTACAGGTAGAAGAGCTTTTCCGCAAACTGATCAAAATGGAAGTGTATAAAAAAGGAGCTTTATTACCAAAGGAAGTGGATCTGGCTAATCTTTGGGGAGTTTCCCGGAATACGATCCGACAGGCAACCAATAAATTGGAGCATGAAGGACTTATTGTTCGTAAAAAAGGTGTCGGAACCCGAATATCTGAAAAGAAAAGTCTGGTAACAGGACTTGATCACTGGTATAGCTTTACGCGGGAAATGCTGGAAAAAGGCATCAATGTGATCAACCAGTCACTAAAGACGGAAATGATACAGCCCAATGAAGAAATATGTAATTTCTTTAATTGTACACCTGATAAAAAAATATTTAAGCTTTCTAAGTTGAAGGGAGAGAACTCAGGGGATCCAATTGTATATTTTGAAAGCTATTTTCATCCAAGAATTGGTATTGATAAAAAAGATGATTTTAATATCCCATTGTATAGTATGCTACAGGAACAATATGGAATTATCGTGCATCGATCCCGGGAAAACATAAGCGCTTGTCAGGCTGGTGCTGTAATAGGAAAGAAACTAAAAGTTTCTGCTACTTTTCCGTTGTTGAAACGCGAACGTTTTGTTTATGATATCAATGGGAAACCTGTAGAATATAATATAGGCTATTATCGTTCGGATAAATTCACTTATACTATCGATATCAATAAATCTGCTGAGAGCTAATTTATTTTTTTTAAATTCAATATGTTCAAACATTCTAACATATAATCATAAAATGAAGTCCATGTCCAACAAGTATTTTCTTTTGCTGATGTCTTTTCTTATGACAGGCAACTTTATTTATGCTCAGAAAAAGGTTCCTTTTTTTGGCAATGTTCAAGCAACGAATGGCTACGCCCGTGAAATAAGTGGTGAAAATATCGATTATTTTTCAGCATTTCCAGATCACGCTACCCGCGCACTACTTACCCGTACAACTGATGGCGCTAAAACCATTGAATGGGAAACAGCACCAGCACCAACGGAAAGCAAGGAGCCTTATGTATATTTTAACTGGCTGGTTTCTCACTCGTCAGGCAGTAGCGGAGGAATTCGTAATTTCGATTTATATATTAATGACCAAAAAGCGTTAACTCTAACTACCTATCCAGCGAATCAACGCCCAGATTGGATTGCCAAGGCAGCTGATAGTACAGCCTTTGTATTCCACCAAACAAAAATGGATGGATTGAAAGACTCTTATGGCATTGCCTACCTCCGTATACCAACCCATAAAATAACACCTGGTAAGCCACTTCGTCTAAAACTCGTAGGACAGGCTCAGGATAGCAGAGATTGGTTTATGACCTACAAATTTACTTTTCAGGAAAAAATAGATGCCAGTCCAACACCCTTTATTTTAAAAGATGGTAAGCGTCTTATCACCCTTACCACATTACATTTCGGTCCGGAGCAAAAAATAACGGCTAAAATCGATCATAAAGACTCCTTCTCTTTTGTTATGCCTGATGGTATCAAAACATTCGACATTCCTGTTTCACTCTCACCAAAAGGAGGTAATGTGCTACTAACCGTTAGCTCAGGAAAAAAGGAGCTTCTTCGGAAAACCATTGAAGCTGGAGTTGTTGTCCCGCGTACTTTATATTTTATTCATCACTCCCACACTGATGTCGGGTATTCCCATTTACAATCAGAAGTAGAAAGAATCCATACCAAAAATATCTATGATGCTCTCAAGATGATTGAGGAAACCCGAAACCTCCCTGAAGAGGCTCGTTTTAAATATAATGTTGAGGCTCTTTGGGACGTAGAAAACTTTATGCAAAAGGCAACTCGTGAGGAGAAGGAATCTTTTGTAAAAGCTGTAAAAGAAGGAAATATTGGTCTTTCCGCGATGTATGGTAATATTTTAACAGGGCTCAGTCAGCCGGAGGAATTATTCCATTATACAGAATATGCACAAAAACTGGAAAAAGAATATGGTTTTAAAATTAACAGCGCCATGATGTCGGACGTTCCAGGATTTGCTTGGTCTTTAGTTCCTGCTCTTACATCCGCAGGAGTAAAGTACTTTTCCAGCGGTCCTAACTACCTGGGAAAGACCAATCCTTATCTGGGTGATCGTGTGGGTAATTTTGTGAAAAGCTGGGGAGATAAACCTGTTTGGTGGCAGTCACCATCCGGTAAGGAAAAAATATTATTCTGGACTGCTGGAAGAGGTTATTCTTCCTGGCACGGTATACATCCTGGAGGAGTATTTGACAATGGTCAGAAAAAAATATCAGAATATCTTGATGATCTTACGAAAAACAATTATCCATACGACATGGTTCAATGGCGTTATAATATTGTATCAGATAATGGACCAATAGATCCTTCTATTTCAAAATTTGTAGATGAGTGGAATAAAAAATATACTTCACCTAAAATCGTACTGAGTACAAATGAAAAGATGTTTGAAGTATTTGAAAAAAAATATGGAGATCAGATTCCAGTTGTAAAAGGTGATATCAGCCCTCACTGGGAAGACGGAGCTATGTCTACAGCCAAGGAAGAAGGAATTAACAGAAACACCAGCCTGAAACTGCAACAGATCACAACACTCTACTCAATGTTAAATCCTCTTGAATATAATAATCAAAACTTTTATGAAGCATGGAGAAACGTAATCCTTTTTCATGAACATACATGGGGAGCATTTAATAGTATTACAGCCCCAGATCTTCCTTTCGTTAAAGATCAATGGCAGGTAAAAAAACAATTTTCTCTTGATGGCAGTACACAGACAAACAAACTTGAAACGGATCTATTACACCCATTGACAGATCCGGCATCTAAAACCATAGCTGTTTTCAACACATCATCTTGGATACGCAGTGGCACAGCGATCATTCCAGCAACTACACAAGGTAATACTGTTCAGGATGCTGCTGGTAACATGATGCCATTACAAAAACTGGAAAATGGAACTATGGCATTTATTGCGAAAAATATTCCACCACTAGGTTCTTCAACCTATACCATTATAAAATCTACATCTCCTAAAGCAAGTCCTTTTTCAATTACTTCCAATAGTATCTCTAATGGAAAGGTAACATTAATCTGGGATAATAAAACAGGAAGTATTACTCATTTTACAGATAATGGGACAACGAATTACGCTGGAAGCTTTAACAACCAGGGTTTAAATAGTTATTGGTATGTACCTGGATCTGACCCGAAAGAAGCATTATCTAATTCGAATGTGCAGGTAAAAGTATTGGAAAATGGTCCTGTAATGGCTAAGATCTCATTAACATCAGAAGCACCAGGAGCTAACAAACTCGAGAAAATTATTACGCTGTTTGTTGACAATGATGAAGTAGCATTAGAAAATATTATAGATAAAAAGTCTGTCCGTACTAAGGAATCGGTTCATTTTGGTTTTCCTTTCAATGCAGGATTCAAAAACATTACAGTAGATGCGGGTTATGGTATTATGAAATATCTTACTGATCAGCTTCCGGGTTCCAATATGGATTATTGGTACAGCCGCCGTTGGGTAGATGCTTCTTTTGGACAGCAGGGTATGCAATGGATGTTATTAGAAACACCATTAATTGAAGCTTCGGAAATGATAGATGAAAGAATGGTTATTGATAACAGCCATAAAAAGTGGAAAGATAAAGGCACACCTGGCACCACTAATTGGTTCAGTTATGCGATGAACAACTATTGGCATACCAATTACAAAGCAGATCAGGAGGGGCCGGTACACTATCGCTACGCACTTCGTCCACACGGTACTTTTAATGCTGTGGAAAATGAAAAGTATGCAGCCGCTTTCACACAGCCTCTCATCGCAATTCACGTTCGTGAAAAAGCACCTATCGAGGGAAGTCTTTTTCAGATGAACAACGATAAAATTGTAGTGACAAGTGTAACACCGCAGGAAGATCATAGTTTTCTTATAAGACTTTATAACCCTGACGAAAAAGAACAGAATACTGCGTTCAAATGGGGGAAATTAAAACCATCAAAACTGATCAACCCTAAAACAGGCAAAGTATTTTCAGCTAACGAAACATTTAGTTTATCAGGTATGGACGTTATTGAAATTAAAGCAATCCCATAACATAAAAGCAACCAGAATGTCAAAACCAGTCATTACCATAGACATGGGAGGTACCAGAATTAAAATAGGTATAGTATATAATAATTCTTTGCTGGCCTCTTCTTCCATCGATGCTAATTCCAATAATGGTCTTAGATCACGGCTACCCTATATACAGGAAACTGTAGAGAAGTTACTGTTACAGGAAAGACTTTCTTTGACAGGTATTGCCGGATTAGGCATTGCCTCTCCCGGTATTGTGGACAATCATCAGAAAAAAATACTTTCTATTGATAAAAAATTTGGCGATGCTCCAGAAATTAATTTAGAAGAATGGTGCCTACAGGCATTTGACCTACCATTTTTTATTGAAAATGATGCACGTGCTGCATTACTGGGAGAATGGAAATATGGGAAAGCACAGGATTACGATAATATTGTTCTCATGACTCTGGGAACAGGAATAGGAAGCGCAGCTATCATGGAAGGGCAATTGCTGAGAGGCAAGCATTTCACTGCGGGTATACTGGGGGGGCATTCGGTTATCAATTACAAAGGAGGGTTATGCAATTGTGGCAATAAAGGATGTGTAGAAACAGAAGCTTCTACCTGGAATCTTGCAACCATCATAAATTCTGATAAAAATTTCGCAGAAAGCAGACTTGCCTCCATTCCAGAAGTTGACTATGAATTGATTTTCGGCTTGGCAGAAGAGGGAGATAAAACAGCATTACAAATACGCGATCAAAGTCTTCAGGCATGGTCTGCATGTGCTATTAATCTGATCCATGCTTATGATCCGGAAGCACTTATACTTTCTGGTGGAATCATGGCGAGCGGTTCTCAAATCATCCCTTATATAAGAAAACAAGTTGAAGCTCACACGTGGACGCCTTGGGGAACTGTAAAAATTGAAACAGCAGAATTTCCTCAGACAGCTGCTTTATTAGGTATGGCACATTTGATATCCAATTAATAAAAACAATAGAATAAACGAAATAGTACGGAATGAAATCAAATTTTAATAAATTCCCTGTCGTTGAAATACAAGATCACCATTGTATGGCAGGATGGGAAAACATTGCAGAACAATTAAAAAGAGATATTCCTAAGGTAATCGCAGTGGAATGTTATCCGGGTGTATTTGTGGAAGAGATCATTACCTCATTACAGAAATTCTTAAATCCTCAACTGCTTGTCAATACGCAGCAAGCTATGAAATCAGAGCACGAAATAGCAGCAATGGTGCAACCCTATGTCACGGATGATCCGGTATTCGGTTATATCGCACCTCTGAAATTGGAAGATTATTTTGATCCTTCTACAATAGCTGAATTTCAAAACCAGATCGCTGATATTAATGGCTGTACTGTAGTGGTTGGTCCGGGTGCCACTTTGCTTGCAAAAAAACCTGATCTCACGATCTATGCTGATATGCCACGATGGGAAATACAGATGCGTTATCGTAAAAATACAGCCTGTAATCTTGGTAGATTCAATTATACCGACTCTTTTGCATATCAATATAAACATGCCTACTTTGTAGATTGGCGTGTCTGTGACCACTATAAGAAAAGAATACTGAATAATTGTAACTTCGTTTTGGACACTACATTACTCAATCAACCCAAAATGATAAGTGCTACTGCTCTATTTGACGCACTTCAGCAAACAGTAAAAGCTCCTTTCAGGGTCGTTCCTTTTTTTGATCCAGGCCCTTGGGGCGGTCAGTGGCTGAAAGAAGTTTGTGACCTGGACAGAAGCCTTCCCAATTATGCATGGGGATTCGATTGTGTTCCCGAAGAAAACAGCCTGTTGTTAGGTTTTGGTAATCAGGTGGTAGAAATACCTTCCATTAATTTAGTGTTTTTCCAATCGGAAGCTTTATTGGGAAAACAAGTATACGATGGATTCGGAGATGAATTCCCTATTCGTTTTGATTTTCTGGACACCATGGAGGGAGGCAATCTAAGTCTGCAGGTACATCCACTGAAAGAATATATTAAAGAAAAATTCGGGATGCCTTATACGCAGGATGAAAGCTATTATATGCTGGATACCAAAGAAGATGCTTTTGTATATCTGGGTCTAAAAGAAGGTGTTGATCCTGATTCTATGATGCAGCAGCTGGAAATAGCCCAAAATGATCAAATCCCTTTTGATGCAGAACAATATGTACAAAAATGGCCTGTCCGCAAACATGACCACGTATCTATACCTGCAGGTACTGTACATTGTTCAGGAGCAAATTCTGTGGTATTAGAAATTAGCGCAACACCCTATATTTTTACATTTAAGCTTTGGGATTGGGGACGAATGGGACTGGATGGCAAACCAAGACCTATATCACTGGAACATGGTAGAAATGTAATACAATGGGATCGCACCTCATCATGGACAAAAGAAAATATTCTAAATCTTACTGAGCCTGTTGCTGAGGGAGATGGTTGGCGTGAAGAACGTACCGGGCTGGATGCATCATCGTTTATTGAAACCCGAAGACATTGGTTTACTAAAAAAGTAGTTCACCACACCCAAGATGTTGTCAATGTCCTGAATCTCGTGGATGGGCGTGAGGTAATAGTAGAAAGTCCAGACCTAAGTTTTGAGCCATACATTATTCATTATGCCGAAACTTTTATTGTTCCGGCCCATGTTGGAGCTTATACTATTACCCCATATGGTGAAAGTATAGGTAAAGAATGTGTTACCATAAAAGCAAGTGTCCGTACAAATATGATCACCAATAAAGTTTTAAAATAAACCACATGCAATCAACTGTAAATTCTAATATGATCTATAAAGCAACTCTGGTGGCATCTGTAGGCGGCTTATTATTTGGTTATGATACTGCTGTTATCTCCGGAGCTATTGGCTTTATGCGAACTTATTATCACTTATCTGATATTATGACAGGCTGGGTTGCTTCCTGTGCTTTATTAGGCTGTATCATAGGAGCCATGTATTCCGGAGCACTTAGTGACCGTGTCGGTCGTAAAAAAGTACTCATGCTTTCAGCGTTATTGTTTACTATTTCTTCTATAGGGACATCACTTGCGCCGAGTCTTTGGCTCTTTGTAGTATTCCGAATTATAGGTGGTATGGGCATCGGTATCGCTTCTATGCTCTCTCCTATGTATATCTCAGAAATGGCACCTGCTGCAATAAGAGGACGGTTGATTTCAATATTTCAACTTGGGATTGTATCTGGTATTTTAGTTATTTATTTTGTAAATGCCTATATCGCCGGAATTCATAATGACTCCTGGAATATCTTAACCGGATGGCGATGGATGTTTGGTTCAGGAGTTATACCTTCTATTATTTTTATATTGTTATTGCTTACCGTGCCCGAAAGTCCTCGTTGGCTGGCCGGACAAGCAAGGAACGTTGAGGCATTGGCTATTCTAAGTCAGATCAACGGGCCAATAATAGCACAACGAGAATTAAATTCCATTACCGCATCGTTGAAAGATGAAAAGCCTTTTTCTTTTTCTATTCTAAAAGAACCTAAACTAAAACGGGCATTATTTATCGGTATACTACTCGCCATATTCTCACAGATTACCGGAATTAATGCCATCATGTATTATGCACCTGAAATTTTCAAATCAACAGGTGTAGGATCAGATTCTGCATTTATGCAAACTGTTTTGGTAGGTATCATTAATGTAATTTTCACCTTTGTAGCTATAAAGTATGTTGATACCTGGGGACGTAAAAAGCTGTTGCTATTTGGTATTTCAGGTATGGCTATTTGTTTGTTTATTATTGGGTGGGGGTTTTACATTCAACAACAAGGCTATTTGATACTCATTGCAATTCTGGGGTATATTGCTTGTTTTGCAATGTCAATGGGACCTCTTGCTTTTGTTGTTATTGCCGAAATATTTCCTACGAAGGCGCGTGCTACAGCAATGTCCGTTGCCACATTTTTTCTGTGGTTAGCTGTATTTTTAGTGTCCCAAACCTTTCCGGTACTTATAGGAACTATAGGTAATTCTTATACTTTCTGGTTATATATGGTCATTGCAATAATCGCTTTCCTGTTTATCTGGAAAAAAGTTCCTGAAACCAAAGGAAAAACCCTGGAGGAAATAGAGGACACATGGAATCAAGAGAAGGTCTTTTGAAAATAAATCTATTTAAAAATCCCATTTTCTTATTGACTGTTCGAAAATATTAAGTTTTCAGAACCAATTCCTTTTACAACAACCTTTTTCCAATGAGATGGTAATGTACTTTTTATTTTTTTCAATGATCCTTTTTCATCGATATCAACTCCTCCAAATCCCATGATCATTGTCTGAAGAGCACCTCCAGCTCCAGTAATAAAGTAGGGGTTATCTCCTTCAACCGTTTCGGCAAAAACTCTAAATGGAGGTAAAAGATTAGGTTCATAAGATTCTTTAAACAACTTATAAGCCTGTTTTCCATCCCCCAACCGACTGTATAATAATGCAAAAATAGCCTTGGTCATCGCGGGAGTCTTTTGATTAGGCACTCGTTTTTGATAATATTCCAGATCTTTTCGGATCTGATTTTTATCCTGAATAATGTGAAGAGGGTAAGCCAAGAGATTGACATCTGCCTGTTTAATCGGTTCTCCTTTGTAGGTGTCATACTCCTTTGTAACCCCATTTTCTAATTTTGTAAAAACAAGATGCTCAGCAATATCATCCCAATCTTTGTTTAATGGTAAATCAAGGGCTTTAGCTGCAGCATTTGCAAATTGTAAATTCAGTTTTGCAATGGCATTAGTATACGCATTATTATCAATATTCTCTGCCCATTCATCAGCTGCTACTACATTTTTAATATGATATTCGCTTCCTTTCTTTTCCACCCTGGACTGCCAAAATTCGGCGGTTTTTTGCAAAACAGGCCATCCTTTTTCTTTAAGCCATTTTATGTCCTTAGTAAAAAGATAATAATACCAGGTAGCAAATGCAACATCCCCTGTTATATGATGCTCATAAGTTCCTGATAAAGCCCAAACAGGAGTCTCTTCTTCTCCTGACATAGCGCTTTCCCATGGAAACATCGCTCCTTTATAACCATGTATTGCAGCATTCATTTCTGCTGCTTTTAAACGATCATATCTGTATTCTACAAGGCTTTTAGCCATTTCTGGATGAAAAAACAGCAATGGTTTGAACATGAACATTTCCGTATCCCAAAAAACATGGCCGTTGTACCCAGTACCACTAAGTCCAGCAGGTGATAACGAATGATTAGATCCTTCTCTGGAAAATGAATAAAGATGATACAGCATATTATGAATATCCTGTTGTACCTGTGGATCCCCTTCTATTTCAATATCTCCCTCCCATAATTTTTGCCATTCTGCTTCATGTTTTTTATAAAGATTATCGGGGTCCTGCAAATTTGCGTAGATACTTAATCTTTCTACTGCATTGAAAGGATCGTTAACCTGAGATGAGGTAATTAAAGATCCTATTACTGAAAAAGTATAAGGCTTTTCTGAGGTTTTCAGTTTTTTAACGAATTTCATGAGGTGGGTATCACTATCACGCATCTCATGGGAAATCTTAGGTTGGGTGTATTGTTCTTCAGAAAATACAAAAGTTGTACTCGCTGCCACTGTCACTGCTCCGGTAGGACTTTTTGCTACAGATGTAAGAAGAGGAATCGTTGCGTGCGGTGGTGTTATTTCAGTATAATATTGTTGGGGCTGTATAAATCCTTGTGGTGTCTTTATATTGCTTTCAGCAACGAATGCCAAATCTTTTTTAGGCTGAATACTCACAGTAAGCAACACATTATTGGGCAGATGTCTCAATGCTGTATACTTATATTCAACATGGGCAATATCTCCGTAATCAAACGAGCCTGAAAAAGTAGCCGTCTTAAGATCAATCCTCTGGCTATAGTTGCTTATATTATTTCTGTTGATTTGTTGCCAATTGATGGATAAATTAATATCCAATATATTAAAATTCGAAAGGAAATTACTTGTCCTTCCCCGCCCATATTGATCATAAACTCCAGCTATAATAACACTTCCTACCTTCAATGGTTCTGGTGATGAAACAACACCTATCATACCATTAGAAACCGAAATTCCAGTATAGTTATTAGGTTCGATCTTTTCAGATTTGATGATCCATGGATCCTGTGCAAGACAAAGTTTGAAGAAACCCGCAAAGAATACAGAGAAAAGAACAAGTGATTTTTTCATTATCTTAAATGTTTTATACTTATCGCAAATCCGCCACCAGGTGCCACTTTTATTTTCAGCTTACTGTTTGAATTTACCTGTTGTTTAGATATTTCATAACGTTTAGGATTAGTCTTCCAGTCTGCATCTTTTCCATCTTTATAAATAGTGGCTTCAAATTTTTTGCCTTTTGGTAAAAATGCAAGATCAACAATAGCCTCTCTGGAGTTTTCATCAGTGATACTTCCAACAAACCATTCATTTTTATTTTTTGCTTTTCTAGCTATGGTAATATAATCTCCAGGTTCTGCCTCAAGAATATAGGAAGCATCCCAGTCAACAGCAACATCTTTAATAAACTGAAAAGCATCAGGATATTTTTTATAGTTCTCAATCAGATCTGCTGCCATTTGGAGAGGACTGTATATTGTAACATATAGAGCCAATTGCTTAGCTAGTGTTGTACTTAATTTTGCCTTATTATTTCCATACACGGACAAATCACCTTCAAAGATCCCCGGCGTATAATCCATTGGCCCACCTATTAATCTGGTAAAGGGCAATATTGTTGTATGATCCGGTCTGTTTCCGTTAAAAGATTCAAACTCTGTTCCGCGCGCAGATTCCTGGGCAATCCAATTGGGGAAAGTTCGGTGTAAGCCGGTTGGCCTTACCGCCTCATGTGAATCAACCATAATATGATATCTGGCTGCCATTTCTGCAACGTATTTATAGTGGTTTACCATCCATTGACTATCATGATATTCGCTTCTGGGAATTATAGGGCCTACATATCCGGTTTTTACAGCATCATACCCATTATCTTTCATAAATTGAAAACTCTCTTTAAGCTGTCGTTCATAATCAATGACTGAAGATGTTGTTTCATGATGCATTATAATTTTTACTTTTTTGCTTTTTGCATAGGCCTGAAGTTCTTTTACATCAAAATCCGGATACGCTTTTGTAAAACTGTAAATTTGTTCTTTTCTGTAAGCTTGATTATCTTCCCAACCTTCATTCCAGCCTTCTACTAAAACTGCATCGAATCCATTTTCTGAGGCAAAATCTATATATTCTTTTACATGTTTTGTATTGGCTCCGTGTCTTCCATTCGGTTTTAAGGTTTTATAATCTGTTTCCCCAATTCTGACGTCCTGATTATCAGAATATGCCCAAGTAGAACCTCCGCCTGTAAAATACTCCCACCAGACACCAATATATTTGGTTGGTTTAATCCAGGAAGTATCTTCTACCTTGCTTGGTTCATTAAGGTTAATAATGAGGTTAGAGGAAAGAATCTGCCTTGCATCATTACTGATAATCATAGTACGCCAAGGACTTACTGAACCCGTTTGAATGAAACCCCTGTCTCCATTTTTATCGGGCGTTAAATTCGAAGTTAAAGTAAAATTTTTATCATCAATATTCAATGTCATCGCTGCAAAATTGACTAAAGCAGCTTCATGAATATTAATGTATATCCCATCTTCTGACTTCAGCATCAATGGTGTCTGTACAGCAAGACTAGCGCTTGGAGCTTTCGATGCCAGTGATTCTTTTCGAACGTCGTCAATTAATTTTGAAACTTCTGATAATTTCGAAGTCGTTACAGGAAACTCATTCGTATCGTAATCTGCGGGTATCCAAAACGCTTTATAATCTTTTCCTAAATTAAAATTCGTCATTTCATCTTTTATGGTAAAATGTCTTAAGTCATTCTGAACCGGAAATTCATATCGAAAACCCAGCCCATCATCAAAAAGTTTAAACCTTATATCAAGTTTCCACCCTGTTTTATTTTGAATTAAATGAACAAGCATTTCGTTGTAATGGTTTTCAACTTCTTTGTTTGGCCCCCAAACCGCAATCCAACTTTTATTAAAAGATGAATATTCAACCTTATCAACTTTAAATTCAGAAAAATACGAATAGGAAGGTTTTAAAACAAACCCCAACCGACTATCTTTCAGAATTGATTGATCCTTATAGTTTAATGAATAATATGGAACTCCCTCACCTTCAATTTTAAAATTTAATTTTAGCTGACTATTGGGAGATGAAAGGGATTGCCCTGATACAATAGCTGCAAACAGCATAAACACACAAAAAGATATAATATTTCTCTTCATACTATTTAATCTTAAAAAAGCCCCTGCCCATCATCTCTCTTAGTGGGAGAAATGACGGACAGAGGCAGATATAATTATTTTAGAATTATCTTCCGAAATCGTCCTGTACTCTCACGATATCATCTTCATCTGATGGATTAGACGCATCAGTATGCTGCCATATTTCAGCCACAACTCCCCAATTATCTAAACCTATCAAGCGGTGTCTTTCGCCTTGCTGAAGTTTTATCTGATCCTTAGGGTTATACTCTACCAATTCCCCCTCTTCATCAGTATCACTAGTTTTGATGCCTACTTTTCCTTCAACAACCTGCCAGATCTCAGCTCTTCTGTGATGATACTGCCAGCTTAATCTGGCTTCAGGAGCAACAACCAAAATCTTTGGACTTAGTTTTCCACCTATCTTCAGGCTTTCTACATCGATCCCATCAAAATACTGGTTGGCAAAATCCTGTGCCTGATTTTCATCAATCACAAAAAAACCACCCCAAGGTCTTCCATCATCTTTTGCAGCAAGATTAAAGCCCTGAGCTTCTAACATTTTCTCTACTTTCTCAAATACTTCTTTTTTTTCTGCGCTCATACAGTTTTAATGCTATTTAAATTTAATTCTATTTGTTTAATTATTACTTCAAATCTATGAAGTTATTCATCCTGATATCTATTCTACGATTACCTTTCCTGAAGAAATAATTTGATCGTTCGCCGATTTTATTTTATAAATATAAGTACCAGTGGCTAAATTTTGGGTATTAACTGTGATATTATTTTTATCAATATTCTGTTTTTTAACCAACTTTCCTGAAATATCATAAAGTACAACCTCACTAGCAGAATGATCATTGATGATAAAATGAATATCATTTCCTTTTTTAACTGGATTTGGATATACACTATTCCCTTTATCCATGTCAACATCTCTTGTAGATAATGGCGTGCTGCAAGGAACATCTGTACTCCAGTTAGAAGCGGACATATTGATTAAAGCCGCAAAATGAGTATTGGAAGTAGCATCTAAAGCTCCATTGCCACTACCTTCATCCATTTTCCAATTCGCTTCAAGGCTAAATGAATTTGCTGCAATATTACATTTATTATCCATAATCTCCTGAGGTGTTAATGCTTTTTTCCAAACTCTGAATTCATCTAAGAAACCGTTGAGTGTTCTGGAGTTATCATAATTTCTCGCCAGATAAAGGATCCCATTTGCTGTAAAATTTCCTGTTGCAGCAACACTTGCATCCAGATTTCCATTAATGTAGATCTTCATGGATACACCATCATAAGTTGCCGCTATATGATACCAGGCATTGGTATTCAGTCCTGTAGTGCTATTAAGCTTTATCTGGGACGACCCAAAACTTAAGATGAACTGTAATTTGTTATTCGCAAGATTCCCATCACCAAACCTTAATATTGCTGAATTATTGTCTCCAACTTCAATACCAAGCACTGATGAAATGTAAGGGAAGGCAGGCTTAAATGAATTTACTTTAACCCAACCTTCGAATGTTAAAGCATTTCCACTAAGGTTAAATTGCCCAGCATTAAGATAATTTGTACTGCCATTGAAAGAAAGTGATCTTGGACCAGGACTTTGAACAGGAAGAAAACCACTGTTAAAAGTAGCTTCACCTGAGTATGTGCTGGTATTAGTTCCACCGCATACTGACTGTACTTTCCATACATAGTTTGTGTTTTCTGACAAATTTTGTAAAGTATAGGTGTTGGTTGAAATATTCGGAACTGTAGTCCACGTCGATGCAACAGCAGTTTTATATTGCAGTGTATAAGTAGACGCAGTTCCTGTATTCCAGGATAATTTAGTAGTTGTTCCCAGATAATTACTTGACACTAAACCAGCCGGAGTTTCACATCCGTTTCCTGAATTAAATCTCGGTGCAAAAAGATAAGTACTCTTTAAAGTTGAAGAGCAATTGGATTGTATTCTCCAGTCATAATCTGTGTTTAGAGTTAGATTATTAATGACGATATTGCTTCCTGTATAATTATTGGCTGCATTAATCCACGTATTTGAGCCTACCGCTTTATAATCAATTTTATAAGTCTGAGATCCATTGGAAGTCCAGTTTAGTTTCGCTGTCGTTCCTGTAACATTAGTAACTTCAAGCCCCAGTGGCGGATCGCAAGTTGCCCCCTGAGTCCAAGAATAAAGCTGACCGCTTAGCTGTGTGTTTTCATTATAAAGAATATTCGATCCTGTACTCAAATAACTGGCAGCATTTGTTCCTTTAAGATCATACCACATAAATACTCCATAGCCATCATTTTTTGTATTGGTAGCCAGAGTGGTAAGTGTAGATGCAGAAGTATTCTGTATCCAGGTTGCTGCAGCTGAAATCTTGGAATTAGCAAGAGGTGGTATACTAGGTGCACTATACGTTCCATAATAAGCATTCCATCCATAATTGATGTAATTTCCTGCCTGATCACCATTGTAACTCTGTCTTGTCGTTGCCGGGCCGATAAAATAAAAAGTGATTAATTTATCCGGCATTGCAGCTTTAAGCTCTTGTAATAACATAACAAAAGAGCTGTTATTAGGCTGTCCTGTTCCGTTATTTCCATAATCAGAATATTCATCATCAAGATCAACACCATCTAAACCGTAGGTATAAACGGTATTTGCAATCTGCAATGCAAAATCACGCGCTGCTTCGCGGTTTGGAAAGTTACAAAGCCCTGCTCCCTGATGATTTCCAAGAATATCCAGCAGTACTTTGATTCCTTTTTGCTGTAAAGGCCTTACATAAGTATCTACATCGTTCAATACTTTTGTGACATTATTATTGCTGGAAATGTAGGCCCTACTTTTAGAAACATCATAATTAATGTTAGCTGCAAAAATAATAGCAACATCAAAAAGTTGCTTGTTGGTGTTTTGCAAAGTATAAGACCCTGCATTTAGCATATTGCTGTTATTCACTTCTACATAGCATATTCCTAAAGGATTAAGCTGCGCATTTAATAATGATTTTGCTTGAAAGATCAATAAAATCAATACAATAAGAATAGATTTTTTTTTCATATTAAAATTTGTTTTTAGAAATGGTAGAATCACTGGGCTTAGACTCAATGATTCTACCAATGAAAATATTATTAGTTAACGATTAATTTTTCAGTATGTTTCAGGCTTCCATCTTGAGACTCAAATTGAATGATATAATTTCCTATTGAAAGTTTAGACATCTCATATTGGTTATTCCCAGTATTTAATGTTTTCATTTCTATGATACTTCCACTGAAACTATAGACCGTTAATTTCCCTTTGTTATATTCTTCAGGAACAGAAATAGTAAGCGGTGATGATTTACTTAAAGGATTAGGATACAGTTTTATTTGTTTTTTATCAGCCACTTGCTCCAGTCCTGTTCTTTTTTGATTTCTTCCGTTTTCTGAAATTTTTTGAGTCCCTGTAGCACATGGAATATCTGTTCCCCAGTTAGAAGCATCAATTCCGGTTAAAGTCAGTGTAACACTGTTTCCTGAAGTATCCTGAACTGATGAACCACTTCCTTCATTAAACTTCCAATAGGCAGCGAGAGAAGTAGCTGGAAGTGTGACGTTACACATATTCTGGCTAACCTCTGTCTGATTTAATGCCCGTCTCCAAACGCGAACCTCATCTACTTTACCATTGAAATTTCGGGATACATTATATAAATAACCAACATTAAATGCTCCGTTAGAAGTGAAGTTCCCACTTTGGGAACGGCTTGCATCCAGAGTTCCATTGATGTACAGTTTCATAGTAGCCCCATCATAGGTTGCCGCAACGTGATACCATGTATTAGCATTTAATGCTATATTAGAAGCCAACTTTTGTTGTACATTATTAATACTTAATACAAACTGAAGTTTATTATTGGCAAGATTACCATCTCCTAATCGTAAAAATGCAGAATTACTGTCGCTTATTTCTGTTCCCATAATAGATGAAATATAAGGGAATCCTGATTTAAAAGATGATGGTTTTATCCACCCTTCAAAAGACAATGCTGAACCGCTTAAATTAAGATTTCCGGCTGAGCCTGATTCGCTGCTTCCATCTAAGGAAAGAGCATAAGAACCTGTTGGAACGGTTGTTCCGGTACCACTGTTAAATCTTGGAGCAAAATTATAGGTACTTTTTACACTGCAATTTGTCCTTATTCTCCAATCATATTCCGTATTCTGCGCTAATCCTGATATCGTTACCGAAGTGGAAGTAGTAGCAGCTGCAACACTCGTCCATGTATTTGAAGAAGCTGGTTTATAATCTACATCATAAGTATTCGTTCCAACAGCTGACCAATTTAGTTTTACACTTGTCCCGGTAAGATTGCTTGTATACAATCCAATTGGAGCATCACAATTGGTTCCTTGTGCCCATGACTGTAAAGGAGAGCTTAAAACAGTTTGTTCTCCATACAATGTTTGTGTTCCTGCTGAAAGTTGTGTGGTCTCACTAGTTCCGTGAAGATCATACCAAAGAAATAACCCATATCCTCCAGTTTTAGTCTGACTTGCCAAACTGGTTGTTGTAGAATTAGAAGTATTTCCCATCCATATGGCTGCTGGGGAAATTTGCGCCTTTGTAAGAGGAGGAACACTTGGTGCAGAGAAAGTGCCATACATTGCATTCCAGCTGTAGTTAATGTTATCTCCTACTCTGTTTCCATTCCAAGAAAGTCTTGATGAAGCTGGACCATAATAATAAAATGAAATGATCTTATCCGGCAATAATGCTCTTAATTCCTGAATCAGCATTACAAAAGAGCTGTCATTAGGCTGCCCGGTTCCATTTTGACCGTAATCTGAATACTCATCATCAAAGTCGATACCATCTAAACCATAAGTGTTTACGGTATGAGCAAGTTGTAAAGCAAAATCTTTAGCAGCTTCACGGGTCGGAAAATTACAAAGTCCCGCTCCCTGATGATTCCCCAAAATGGTCAATACCACTTTCATTCCTTTTTGCTGAAGTGGCTTGATGTAAGTATCTGCATTGGTAAGTACTTTGGTTACATTATTATTACAATACAGATATGCTCTGCCTCTGTTGGTGTCATAGTTAAGGTTTGCAGCAAAAATATTTACCACACCAAATAAGTATTTATCTGATGTTTGCAGTTTGTACGATCCTGCATTCAGGATATTGTTATTGTTCACTTCTACATAGCAGATTCCCAAAGGATTAAGCTGCTGTGCTTTGATAAAAGAGTTTGACTGAAAAATCAATAAGATCAGTGCAATAAGAATGGATTTTTTTTTCATAATATGACTTGGTTTTGTTGTTTTTTAAAGTATAAAATACTGGAAAACAGCTTGAATTAAGCTTTATCTAAATGTTATGAACAAAAAAAGAACCTGGTGTTACTGTAAAGTTTCTACGTCAATAAATCTTGATTTTCGTTAAAGGTTTTCCATAATAATTCTCCAAATAAGGTGTTGGACCATGCAAACCATCCTCTTGTAAACTTTTTGTCATCATCCTTATTAAAGGATTCATGCATGAAACCTGTTCCACCATGCGTTTTTTGTAAAGTTTCTATGCACCATTTTATTTCACCTTTATCTTTAGTTGTAAGGGCTTTCATAATGATGCTCATTGGCCAGATCATATCAAGACCGATATGAGGTCCGCCAATTCCTTCAGCCAGCTTTCCTTTGAAAAAGAAAGGATTATCCTTTGACCACACATATTTTCTGGTATTTAAATAGATAGGATCATCAGCTTTTACTGCTCCCAGATAAGGTAAACCTAAAAGACTCGGACAATTGGCGTCGTCCATCAAATTATAACTACCGAAACCATTCGTTTCAAAAGCATATATTTTCCCATACTCGGGGTGATCGTAGATTCCATACTTTTTGACGGCAGCATCGACCTCATCAGCCAGACTGCTTAATTGCTGAGCCAAAGCTTTTTCATTTTTTATCTCCGAAACCATCTCCGCGGCCTGTCGTAAACTTACTACTGCAAATAAATTAGATGGGATCAGGAACGCATAAATAGTGGCGTCATCACTTGGACGGAACATTGAATTGATAAGACCTACAGGATTCGTAGGATAACCATAACCTCCCATCGGGATTCCATCTGTAGCCCAAGCCGTCGTACGTTCGAATTTGTAAGGACCTAAGTTTGTTTTTCTCTGTTGCTCAGTAAAAGTTTGTAAAGTAAGTTTAATACCCCGCAACCAGTTATCGTCAAAAGGTTTTACATCTCCCGTTGTTTTCCAGAAATTATACGCCAGACGAATAGGATAACATAATGAATCGATTTCCCACTTTCTCTCGTGAATACCTGGTTTCATATCTGTATGATCATACTCTTTCCACTTGCTTATCTTATTATCATCATTATAGAATGCATTAGCATAAGGATCTTTTAAGATGAATTGTGTTTGCTTATGTATTACTCCAGAAATGAGCTTATGTAGCTTTTCATCCTTTTTTGAAAACTGTAGATAAGGAAATACCTGAGCCGAACTATCGCGAAGCCACATGGCATCTATATCTCCGGTAATAACATACGTATCGGGAGTTCCGTTAATTTCTTTATAAAAAACTGTAGTATCTAATGTATTCGGGAAACAGTTTTCGAAGAGCCATGCTAATTCTTTATTTTTAACTTTCTTTTTAAACGCTGAAATCGCAGTTTCTACTGCTTCACTGGTAAAATGCCTTTTATCTTTAGGAACACGGACCACAGGGAATTCTTCAAAGCTAAAACTTTTCGCAAATGTATTCTGACTCCATAATAAACCTGCTCCAGCTAATGCACTTGTTTTTAAAAATTTTCTCCTTTCCATTGATACTTTTATTTCGTTGTTATTTTATTAATTCTATTTTACGGGCTTATTTCCCATCACAAATCTCAATTCGCCACCATTCATAATGTCGCTGTGGTTCAATTCCCAGCTTTTAAATTCTTTCCCATTCAGATACATTTTCTGAACATATATATTCTTATCAGATATTTTGTCCGCAATCACGGTGAAAGTTTTCCCATTCTCCAGTTTTAAAGAAACTTTAGGGAACTGAGGAGCTCCAATCGCGTAAACCGGCTTACCTGGAGTAACCGGATAAAATCCTAATGAAGAGAAAATATACCAGGCTGACATCTGTCCGCAATCTTCGTTATTTACAATTCCATCAGGTTTTGCCGCATACATATTATCGCGGATGAATTTTATCATTTTCTGAGTTTTGTATGGAGCTCCCGCATAATTATAAAGATAAGGAACATGATGTCCCGGTTCATCACCAAATCCTAAAGATCCAATAAATCCTGAAATATCAACATGCTGCTCACCCTCCATTTTAAGTGCGTCGGTAAAAGTCTTATCCAGTTTTTCTTCGAATCCTTTTTTTCCGCCATACAGATTCATCATTTCATCAATCTGATGCGGAGCAAAGAAATCATACGCCCAGATATTTCCTGAAACCCAATGAGGTTGTAATTTTTTCCAGTCATTTAACTGAAAATCAGGTAAGAATTGACCGTTTTTTTGTTTCGGCCAGAAATGGCTATTCTCTTTATTGAATGTATTAAGGAAATTCATTGAACGTTTCTTATAAACTTCCGCATCCTCTTTTTTACCTAATTTTTCTGCCAGCTGCTGAATACACCAGTCGTCATAGGCATATTCAAGAGTTGCGGAAACAGAAGCCCCATTTTCTGATGGTGAATAACCAAGTTTGATGTAATCATTAAGACCGCCACCGCCATCACTGCTGCTCATTTTATCCGTTAAAGAAGCGTCTTTCATTGCAGCGAATGCTTTCTCCTGATCAATTCCGGGCACTCCTTTAGAAATGGCATCCCAAATAACTGATACACTATGGTAACCAAGCATACAGAAATTATCATATCCACAAAGCTCCCATATCGGCATATGATCTTTACGGTCTGTATATCTACTAATCAGAGAAGTTGCAAATTCTTTAGTATGCTTCTGATCCATAATAGTAAGCAGGGGATGTGTCGCTCTAAAACCATCCCAATACGAGTACGTACTATAGTTTGTGAACCATTTCGTATTCATATTTTCCTGAGCGGCTACATAATCTCCATTGGTATCCATATATAGATTTGGTGCAATGAAAGTATGATAAACTCCTGTGTAGAAGATTTTTCTCTGATCGTTTGTTCCTCCTGTTATCTGAAATCTATTCAAGAGGTCCCGCCATGTATTTTGTGCTGTTTCTTTAGCTTTGGCAAAATCAATATTTTTTGCTTCAGCGTCAAAATTTTCCTTTGCTCCTTCTGTACTTACCGGAGATAAAGACACTTTTACCTCGATGCTTTCGTTCTGTTCAGTAGAAAACCTTACATATGCTTTTGCATCTTTAGCAAGGGCAAAATTTTCATTATCTTTTATTTTTCCCTCAGAATAGGTTCCATAAGACTTAAATGGTTTTGAAAATTCCATTACGAAATAGGCAAATCTTTTTCCACCCCATCCATTACTGTAGCAATAGCCTGAAATTTTGTTATTTCCCTCTATTCTTACCAGTGTATGATTAATATTTCCGAAGATTTTGTTCGTTGGATCAATGATAATGTTTGATTCATCACTCTTTGGAAATGTATATTTATGAAAGCCTACTCTTGGCGAAGCCGTCAATTCTGCTTTTATGCCATAACTGTCCAACATCACAGAATAATATCCAGGTGAGGCAGTTTCTTTTTCATGACTGAATTTGGAACGATAACCGCTCTCCGGATTTTCTTCTGAACCGGGAAGCATTTTTACTTTTCCAACGGTAGGCATTACCAAAATATCTCCAAGATCAGCCCAACCGGTTCCACTAAGGTGATTGTGGCTAAACCCCATTATAGTCTTACTGCTGTAATGATATCCTGAACACCAATCCCAGTCACCACTTTTTGTATTCTGATCGGGGCTCAACTGTATCATTCCGAAAGGTGTTGTAGCTCCCGGGAATGTGTGGCCGTGCCCGCCAGTTCCTATAAAGGGATCCACCCATGAAAGGACATCATCCTTCCGTTGTTGAGCATTAACCGTTTGAAAAAACAGAGCAATAAAAAAATAGATAAGCAGTTCTTTTTTCATAATAGAGAGATCTTGAACATTTTTAAGACAACACAAAAAAATGAAAATTTTATTTTAAAAGCGAGAAAATGACGCTTTTCATTACAATTTAAATAGAATTGTTTTTCATAAAATCAATAATTTCTGAGATATATCCAAAAGCTATAGCAACTGTGGTATCAGCAGCACCATAATATACAGTAACTTTATCTCCTTCCGACAATGCTGCACAAGGAAAAATCACATTAGGAACATCTCCTGTTAGCTCATACAATTCTGCCGGAGCTAACAGATAAGGTTTTGTTCTGTACAACACTTTTGAAGGATCTTCAAGGTCAAGCAATGCAGCTCCCATCGAATATCGGAAACCACTGCATGTATTAATTACTCCATGATAGAATAACAACCATCCTTCATCGGTTTTTATTGGAACCGGGCCACCTCCGATCTTAGTACATTGCCATGCGCTATCTTCAAAAGGTGTTACTTTCATTACACAACGGTGTTCACCCCAGTATTTCATATCCGGACTATAGCTGATGTAGATATCTCCAAACGGAGTATGCCCATTATCACTTGGACGACTCAACATCGCATATTTACCATTGATCTTTTCGGGGAAAAGCACTCCATTTCTGTTAAATGGTAAAAAAGCGTTTTCACACTGGAAAAATTCTTTAAAATCAAAAGTATAACCGATTCCTATGGTAGGCCCATTATATCCGTTGCACCATGTGATCCAGTAACGGTCTTCAATAAAGGCAACACGTGGATCGTATTTATAATCAGATTCGATCATTTCAGTATTTCCTGCCTGCATTTCAATAGGATTGTGATTGATATCCCAGTTAATACCGTCCTTACTAAAACCTGCGAAAATATTCATTTGCACGGCTTTGTTGTCACATCTGAAAACTCCCGCAAATCCATCTTCAAAAGGAACTACGGCACTATTGAATATACTGTTTGATGTAGGTATCGCATATCTGTTGATAATTGGATTTTCGGAGAAACGCCACATTACATCGTGACTATCTACCGGACGATCCTGCCAAGGGATCATTGCTGATTGAGGTGTCATAAAGTATTTTTTACTTTTATTTAAAATTATTTGATAATTGAATTATTCTTCTTTTTGTTTTTCCGGATGAGGAAAGGGTGCTATAAATGTGACTGCAAATGCAGGAATAGTAGCAATCAGAACCCAGATGAAAAACATTTTGTATCCGATCCAATCACTGATCATTCCACTGAACATTCCAGGAATCATCACACCCAGATTCATGATCCCTGTTGCAAATGCATAATGGGCTGTTTTATGTTTTCCCGGTGCTATCTGCTGCATCATATACAACATAAGCCCAACAAAACCAAACCCATAGCCAAAGTATTCTACGACAACAGCAATACTTACTGGTAAAAGAGTATCTGGTTGGTAATGAGCCAATAAGGCATACACTACAAACGGAACATTGAAAGCACAGCAAAGCCAGATTAAAGATCTTTTCAACCCTCGGGCAGAAATAAAATAACCCGCCAGTACAGATCCTAAAATAAAGGCTGCTGATCCATAAGTTCCATAAATAAGACCGATATCCGATGTGGACAATCCTAGTCCTCCCGAAGCTCTCGGAGCTTTGAAAAACAATGGGGCAATCTTTATGGCGAATCCTTCTGCAAAACGATATAAAATAATGAACAATACAGACCACATAATATTACGTTTTGTGAAGAAAGAAGTAATCACTTCCAAAAGTTCATGCCGGACATTTCCAGCCGTTTTTTCATTTTTCTGCTTTTCCTGTTTATTTTCTTTCGGTAAAATAGAATAATGATAAATGGCCAAAATGAAAAATAAGACCGCATAAACTCCCATGATGATCATCCATGCATGAGTAACTCCCTTCGTTTTCTCTAAAACCCCAGCGAAGTAAACCAGTACTCCACTGCTGATAATCTTGGCCAGGTTATAAAATGCTCCCTGCCATCCTATATATTTTGCCTGTTCTTTATTGGTTAAAAAATTGATATAAGTCCCGTCTGCTGCAATATCATGTGTCGATCCACAAAACGCAACAACAGCAAAAAGAGCGATACTATACTTGAAAAATTCTGGTAATGGAAGAGTGAATGCAACCAAAGCAAACAGAATCCCTATCGCAAATTGAGTAAAAACAACAAAGAATTTTTTTGTTTTATAGATTTCCAAAAAAGGACTCCAAAGAGGCTTAAGTGTCCAGGAAAATAAAATCAGAGCAGTCCAGAAAGCAATCTTTGAATCCGAAACCCCCATATCCTTATACATGATCCCGGAAACAGCATTAATAGTCACAAAGGGTACACCCATTGCAAAATACAATGTTGAAATCCAGAAAATAGGTTTTATTGAATGAGTCTCGGAGCTGGTCTTTCCCATATTACTTTTATACAAAGAGAGTATCTCAAGGGTTCATTCCGATTTAAACGAAACTTGATGAAGAAATAAAAAAACAATAGATTCTTCCTACATCGGAACGAAAAAAATCAAATAAAATCTGACCCTTGAGACTTCCCCTAAATTTTTAATTTTTTAAATTAAATTTATGGTTTCTTATCCCACCATAGTTTAGTTCCACCTGTATCTGCTCCACCTAAATATTGCAAGGCCTGAGGATAATTAAATAGTGAATTTTTAGTATCTACAGTAAATGGAATTCTACGAATCATTGCATCTGTACTGATAAGCCCGCCACTATCATTTTGTCTTACTTTGAAAAGAATAGGATAACCGGTTCTTCTTTGCTCTGCCCATGCTTCAGGTCCGTTAGGATAAAGCGACAACCACTTTTGGGTAATGATCCTTTCTAATTTTCGTTCATTAGAATCAGCATTGTTCCAGGCAATGGTAATCGTACTCAATTCAGGGTGTCCAAGACCTATATTATTAGCGGTATTTTTTGGATCAACATACGGAGCTTCTGTAGCAGTGTTATTGGCAAGATATGCAGCAACACTAGCGCTTTTCCCCCATTCACCAAAAGATTGCTGAACTCCAGTTTCATAATCTGCCTGGATTCCACCAGCTCCAGCATAACCTCTCAGTGCTGCTTCTGCTTTCAGGAACCAGGTTTCGGCAGCGGTAAACAATTTCATTTTACCGTCAGTAGCAGAGAAATAATCTCCATTTGCCGATTTTGCCTGTGGCTGAGAAAATCCTCCATAAGTAGTTTTCCCATTTAATAAATCAATTCCTTGTCGTATTCCAATATACTTCCCATTAATTTGAGCATCACTGTCCGTTGCAGGAATTGCATAGGCAGGAAGTCTAGGGTCATTATACCCGTTCATATAGGCCATTAATGGTGCTCCTATAAGACAATCTCCCCAACCATAGATAATGAAACTCAATTCAGACTGACCAACGCTGATCAAAGCATTATCTTCATTTTCAGTAATTAATCCTGCAGATGATGCAAGCGCTTCTTCAGCATATTGCTTGGATTTTGCAGGATCAGCATAACTCATACGCATCGCTAACCTCAATTTAAGAGAGTTAGCTAATTTTGCCCATTTACCCATATTTCCCTGATAGACTAAATCTGCTTTTTTTAATGCAGATTTATCTTCTACATTTTGTGTTGCAGGGCTATTCTGTATCATTTGTAGATCATTAATAGCAGCCGTAAGATCAATAATAAACTGATTATAGGCATTTTGTTGAGAATCAAAATCCGTAGTACCATTGGCATTCGGTGTGTCATATTTACTGTATACTACTGGACCATGGTTATCAGAAACCCTTGCAGCAGTAATTACTCTCAATATTTTTTTAACTGCAAATGTTCCTTTAAAATCTATACCTGGATAGATTTTCTTAGCAGCATTATCAATGTTGATAGAATAATTGAAAATATCCTGTTGTCTAGCAATAATCCTGTTGTTCCATCCATCCATCATATAATAGGTCATATTATTTTTTCCCCCATTAAACTGTGATGCTGTACTGAACATCCCGCTGAACATATCGGCACTCAAATTAGGATAGAGCTGGTAATCTGCCTGAAGCCCTCTCTGCATAGAAACTAAAGGGTCTACCACCAATTTAAAATCTGCATAAAAATTTTCAGGCCCTCCTAACTTTTCCTGATTATATTGATCAAGTTCACTGGTACATCCGGAAGCAGAAGCTAATACTACCACTCCTAGTACCCATGTTTTTATATTAATGATTTTCATTTTGTATTGTAAAATTAGAAGTTAGCTTTTAGTGATAATCCAATAGATCGGGTGATCGGTAATCCAAATGAATCTACCCCTACACCACCAGGTGTATTTCCTGATACCTGCTCAGGATCGAACGGCGCCTTTTTATAGAAGAAAAACAAATTCGTTCCTACAAGACTTACTGTTGCACTTCTCATATATTTTGAATTCACATCAAAGGTATAGGAGACTGATGCCTGGCGTAAACGTACTGTTGTAGCACTATACATATAGGCCTCATCAATCCCTGTATTATTTTCAATTCCTCCAATTGCTTTATAGTATGCTTTTGGATCTGTTTTGCCAGTATAGATCTGTCCTGCATTAGGTGTTCCCGGTGCATACACTGAATTTGGAATAGATACCCCTCCTGCATCACGAGCATTCGCAGAAGCCTGGCTCACACCATAAACATCATTCGCTTTTTCAGTAAGTGATAATACCTGTCCTCCAAATTTCCCATCAACAAGGAAGGAAATGCCTAATTTACCAATATTAAAATTATTGTTAAAACCTAAGATAAATTTAGGATTTGGGTTACCTAAATAACCAAGGCTCCCTGTAGTTGCTAATGGAATACCATCTTTATCCACTAAAATACGACCCTGATCGTCTCTTTGATATTTAATTCCATAAATATCACCAAACGAACCTCCCAATTTCATTTTTGTGTAGTTTCCACCACCAGTCAATGAAAACAGTTGATCCTGAGGAATATTTAGGCTTGACGGAAATAGTTCCACGATCTTGTTTTTGTTCACAGATCCATTCAATGTGGTTGTCCAATCAAATTTCCCTGTGTTGAAAATCTTGTATGATAATGAAGATTCAAACCCCGTATTCTGTATCTTTCCGGCATTAATATAATATGAACCAGTAGGAATGCCTCCTAAATTGGAAGAGATCAATGTTTCTAACAATTGATTAGTAGCATTAGAGTCATAATAAGTAAAATCAAAATTAAGCCTGTTTCTAAGTATTCTCAATTCAGTACCTGCTTCAAATGTTTTATTAAGCTCCGGTTTTGGAAATAGATCCTTATAACGGGGATCAGTAACAAATGAACTCTTAGGATATACAATTGTTCCTGCGTCTACTCCAAAAGAATATCCTTTATTATATTCTAGCATTGCGTTTGATATATTTGGTGGCAACCCTAGCCCAACAGTAGCATAAGATGCCCTTAATTTCCAGAAATTAATAACTTCCGGAAGTTTAAAGACCGAGGATAATATAGCATTTGCACCTATTGATTCGTAGTCAAATCCTTTTCTACCAGTTAAGGCCAAAGTAGAATCCCAGTCGTTTCTGAATGTCATGTCCAGGTACAACATATTTTTGTATCCAACAGACGCACTGGCAAAAAATGACTGTACCTGTTTTTTTAAGTTATAATAAATATAATGATACCCATCTCCCGGAGCCCTGTTTCCTGGCCACAAAAGGTTATTTAGTGCAAATAAATTGGGTGTTACCAGACTGGCGTTATCAATTTGCGTTACTTTATTTCTTGTTGTATTAATACTTCCTCCCACTGTAAAGTCTAGAGAAATATCCTCACTTAATTTTGGGCTACCAACCAATAAAACATCTCCATAAGTGGAAGAATTTTCATATGTATTTCTAAGCAATCTTCCATTCGTTCCATTGACCAACAATGCCGGGTCTGAGTAGGCAGAAATTCCTCTCTGGCTATCGGAGATACTCCAGCTGTAGTTTCCACGCACTCTGGCAGTCAACCAAGGATTGATCTGGTAGGATAGAGCTACTGCACTGTATGTATTTTTGTTACTTACTGTCACCTTATCTCTATTCAATATCCAATATGGATTCTGTGTAGCAGGATTTCCTTTAAATGATCCGTCTGGCTTTACCTCCCACCAATTTTGGGCTGGAAGTAAACGATTTTTATCAATGTAGGAATAATTATCTCCCCCATACTGATCAAAATCTACTCCTCTAGGCAACCAATACAGACTCGTTAAGGGAGAAAAAGATACCCCCGGGGATTGTCTGTTTTCACTATTCTGTATGGAACCAATGAAGTTAGCATCCAACGTTAATTTATCATCCAGAAATTTACTGGAGTTTCTGAAAGAGACATTGTACTGATCAAAATAAGAAAGAGGAACAACTCCTTTGTTGGTTGTATTTCCTAAAGAAAAATAATTTGTTGATTTCTCATTTCCTGATTGAAAGGAAAGACTATTAACCCATGTTGTTCCGTTTTGTAGAAAATCTTTTAAGTAATCCTTAGAAGATCCTTTTGCTCCCCAACTCTGAACAGAGGCACCTGGAGTGTCGTTCGCCACAGATGGATCATAGGATAGATAACTGTGTTGCAATTTAGGAAGACTATATGCCCGTTCTACACTGAAACTAGAACTATAGCTAATAGAACTTCTTCCGGCTTTCCCCTTTTTTGTTGTGATTAATATTGCACCGTTACCACCTGCAGAACCATAGAGCGCTGAAGCTGAAGCTCCTTTAAGAAAATTCATGCTTTCAATATCATCTGGGTTGATGGAGCTTAATACATCCCCCGCATCTGGCATACTTGAATACTGACTGATCTCAGGAGCTTTCCCCGCATCATTGATGATTGGAATTCCATCGATCACATACAATGGCTGACTATTAGATACAGATTTATTCCCCCTCATTACCACTCTTACGGAACTTCCTACACCATTGGTTCTATTGATCTGCACATTGGAAACTTTTCCGTTGATGGAATTTAAAAGATTGGGAGTCTTTACAGCAGTCAGTTCATCTCCGCCAATCTGTTGGCTTGAATAGGTAAGAGAGCGTGCTTGTTTTTTGATCCCCAAAGATGTCACAACAACCTCTTCAATATCGGCTGTTTTAGTTGTATCGGCTGGCTTAGCTTCTTGTGCATATCCAAACACAGAAAAGGCTAATAAAACCGGTATAGCAGTTTTTCTCATAGGTAGATTAAATAGTGTTTAATTTAGAATCAGTACTTTACATCTTGTTTTTACTTATAAAACAAACCCAACTTATTTTGCTTAACATTTATGTATCATAAACACCAAACAATTAAAGTTTTGTTAAAATTTAATTCATATTGACAAATCTAATTTTTGTGCTCAATTAGATATAATACTATTTTGTCATAAAACGATATTATTTTTTCTAACATTTTTTAAGCCGTCTTATTTTCTCCTGACAGACAGTCTTTTATAATACTTTTAGAGATTAAAAATAATAGGTGTTTTTGATGATTTTTGCATGCAAATTGTGATTTATAATCAATTTATTCTGTCATTCTTATCGGTTTACTGCTTATCAAAAGAAAATCCGAATACCTAAATCCGGACTCAAGAATATGAAATCTTTTAAATAAAAAATATCATTCTATCTTTTTAACTCCTTTAAACTGCTCCTTAAATTCTGTGGGTGTTGTTTTTTTTATGGATTTAAAAACCTTATTAAAGTTGGCAATATTATTAAAACCTGCTTCAAAAGCAATTTCAGAAATAGTAAGGTTTTTTTCCATTAGCCAACGGGCAGCATAACTTACTCTTATCTCATTGAGGTAGTTCACAAAAGTTTTACCTGTCCTTTTCTTGATAAACCTATTAAAGCTCACACTACTCATATTGATCAGTGAGGCTATATGATCTAAGGTGATTTTATTTTCAAAGTTTTTATGAACGAAATCATGGATCGTTTTCATTTTATCACTATCCACAAATGTCTCAAGTTCAATACTATAGGATGATAAAAATGTTTTATTTTCAGCGGTAGCCAATTCATTGAGAATTTTCATGATCTCTATAAAAGATTCAAAACTATTCATCTTTGATAAATTAAGAAATGATTCCTTCAGCTTTTCTGCCGTTTCCTTCGAGAACAAAATTCCCCTGATCGATTCATTGATCAAATTGCTAATGGGTTTCAGAATATTTTTCTGCATCAGAGATTGGTTAAAGAAATCCTGATTGAACTGTACTACAATTTCATACGTTTTCTTGTTCTTACATTTATAATTCGCCCAGCAATGTGGAAGATTAGGACCAACCAGCACTAATTCGATCTCTCCGATCTCTCCCGTATGATCACCTACCATCCGGCGATATCCTTTTCCTTTATAAATAAAATTGATCTCAATTTCCGGGTGATAATGATAGGGGAAATCAAAGGATGTTTTTATCCTGTCAAATACAAGAAAACTATCCTCTGGAGATAGAGGAGTTATTTCTCTCAGAATATTTTCTAAACTGCTCATATAGTTTTTAAAGAAAATTATATTTAAATGTAAATATTGATCATAGAATTATCGGAAATATATAAATTTTTATTCTTACATGCATGATACGAAGAATTAATAGAATTGACATTATTCATTTTTGTATCTTTATTGTTAAAGTATATCAATGCTCTCACAAAGTTTAATTTTTGAAGACCCTTATAAAAAGTTTGGATTCGATGTTTTTTCTGAAGAAAATTTAGACACCCTTAAAGAAAATAGGTTCCGTTCCGAGATCAAAATTTTTTTTGTTCCTCCTGGATATGAACTCAGTGTGGATTTCAATCATTACAAGACAGACGTACCTACGCTGTTTTTTCTTACTAATCAATACCTCGATGTAAAAAAGGGAAACCCGAACGAATCTGTTCTTCTTTATTATAATAGGGACTTTTACTGCATTCAGATCCACGATAAAGAAGTTGCCTGTGATGGGCTTCTTTTTCACAACATTTTTGAAATTCCAAAAGTAGAACTTGATTCAGAGGAGTCTATCGTTATTGAAAGTTTACTTAAAAATATAAGGCATGAGCTCGAATGGAAACAGTCGTCGAATGAGGAAATGATCAGAACCTATCTGAAACAGATTATCATTCATTCAACAAGAAAATGGAAAAAGCAAAACCTGGAAACGGATGTCGTTAATATTCCTGGTAATGAATTGGATGTATTCAGAGACTTTAGCAGAAACCTGGAAATCCATTTCAGGGAAAAACATAATGTTGCCGATTATGCAGAAATATTGCGTATTGCCCCAAAAACATTGACTCATAAATTTAAACATTTAAATTTGGAATCTCCAAATCAGTTGATCATTAACAGGATTTTGCTCGAAGCGAAAAGGCTACTATTTTATACGGATAAACCGGTAAAAGAAATTGCTTACGACCTCGGATATGAAGACCCTGCTTATTTCAACAGACTTTTTACAAACAAAGTAGGCAGTACACCTTCCAATTTCAAAAAAAGTTACTCATCGGGAAAAAAGTACAATATTTAGTTCTTTTTATCTATTGAGATCAACCCATCAACACCATACCTTTGTCATATCAAAAATCAATTTAAAATAATTTAAAAACAAAACATTATGAAACGTAACGCAACAGCCGTTTGGAACGGTAACATCAAAGAAGGAAAAGGAAGTTTAACGACTCAAAGTACTACTTTAAACGAAACACAGTATTCTTTCAACAGCCGCTTTGCTGATGGAGTAGGAACAAACCCGGAAGAGTTATTGGCTGCTGCTCACGCAGGATGCTTTACCATGAAACTAAGTGCAGAATTATCACAAGCAGGTTTTACTCCTGAGGAATTAAAAACAACTTCTGTGATTACCCTTGATCCAAGTATCGGAAAAATTACGAAGTCGGAATTAACTTTAACTGCAAAAGTTCCTGGCCTTTCTGAAGAGGATTTCCAAAAGTATGCTAAAATAGCTGAAGAAGGATGTCCTGTAAGTGCAGCTTTCAATTTTGAAATTACCTTGAATGCTACTTTAGCTTAAAACCTTACTACTATAACCAATTAACAACCTTAAAAACCAAACATTATGTCACACCATATCCAACCCGCAGAAACCGATCCACATATTCTAAAAGATATTCGCGCATTTCTTAAAGAACTCAACGGTGGAGGCGGAAAACCAATTGAAGAAATGTCGCCTGAAGACGCAAGACAAGTTCTTGTGGGAGCACAAAAATCAGTAAGTTTTGATTATTCTGATATTGAAGAGTCTGAAAGAACAATTACCCAGGATGGAATTTCACTAAATATCCACATTGTAAAACCTAAAGGAGCAAAAGATAATCTTCCGGTATTTATGTTCTTCCATGGTGGCGGATGGGTTTTAGGAGATTTTCCTACTCATAAAAGATTAGTGAGGGATCTTGTTGTAAAAAGTGGTGCTGTTGCAGTATTCCCGGATTACACACCTTCTCCTGAAGCTCAATATCCTACAGCTGTTAATCAAGCATATGCCGCTACAAAATGGGTTGCTGAAAATGGGAAAGATATTGGCGTTGATGGTTCAAAATTAGCGGTCGTTGGAAATAGTGTGGGTGGAAATATGGCTGCAGTAGTTTCTTTGATGGCAAAAGACAAAAACGGACCAAAACTTCAATACCAGGTTTTATTATGGCCAGTTACTGACTCTGATTTCTCAAGAGAATCTTATGAAAAATATGGACAGGAAAGATTTTTAACTGCTCCGTTAATGAAATGGATGTGGGATAACTATACCACAGATCTTGAAAAAAGAAAAGAGAAATATGCTTCACCATATCAGGCTTCTCTTGAAGAACTGAAAGGATTACCTCCGGCATTGCTTCACGTTGCTGAAAATGATATTCTTCATGACGAAGGGGTAGCCTACGGAAGAAAATTGGACGAAGCAGGAGTTCCTACCACACTTGCTGTTTATAAAGGATTCATTCACGATTACGGAATGCTGAATCCATTGGCTCACATTCCCGCCATTCAGGAATCAATAGCTCAGGCAGCTTCAACAATAAAAGAAGCTTTATTTAAATAAAATCATATTAAGTCTGGGAGTTAACACTCTCAGACTTAGTTTTAAAACCAAATATACCATTTGGTATATTTTTGTATATTTGCATATAATTTCATGATTATGTCAAAAGCAGAAAAGACCAAACAGTTTATTATTGAGACAACAGCCCCCTTATTTAATAAGAAAGGCTATCTCTCAACGACGCTTTCGGACATTACGGAAGCTACAGGATTAACAAAAGGCAGTATTTATGGCAACTTTGAAAACAAAGACGAAGTGGCGCTTGAAGCTTATAAATACAATTCAACATTATTGAGTAAGAGTATGGCCAGATCTTTGGGAGAGGACTTTCCTTCTGCCCTGGATAAATTAAAGGCCTTTGTCAATTTTTATCGCAAAAGCTGGAAAGCAGTTTTTCTTAATGGTGGATGTCCTCTGATGAATGCTGCTACCGAGGCAGACGATACTTTCCCAATACTAAAAAAACAGGTAACTCTATCTTTTGAGGGGTGGATTAAAAAAATCTCAACAACAATTGTTGAAGGTCAGAAAAATGGAGAGCTTAAGAAAAATGCGAACGCCAACGAATTGGCTTCCCTATTCATTATGCTAACCGAAGGAGGAATTTTACTTTCCAAAACAACTGGTGATGAAAGCTATCTAAATCTTGCCTTAGACAGAATATTATTAATTATAGATCAGGAACTCAATATCATTCCATCATAAATTTTATCATATGGAAACAAAAAAAGTGGCTATTATAGGATACAACAGAATTCCTTTTGCCAGAATGAATACCGCTTATGCAAATGCCGGAAATCAGGATTTGCTGGTCTCTGCTTTAAATGGATTAATAGACCGCTATCATCTGAAAGGGAAACTTCTTGGAGAAGTTGCCGGTGGTGCTGTTATCAAACATATTTCGGAAAGCAACCTCATCAGAGAAACCGTAATGAATACTTCTCTGGATCAGGCAACTCCGGCATGTGATCTGCAACAGGCCTGTGATACTGGAATTGAAGCCGCAATCTATATTGGAAATAAAATTGCCTTGGGTCAAATAGAAAGTGGCATCGCCTGTGGTGTCGAAGCAATGAGCAATATTCCTTTTGAATCATCAGCAAGATTGCGTAAAGCTCTCCTAAAAGCTAATAAAGAAAAATCAGCTTTCGGAAAGTTAAAGCAATTATTAAGTCCTAAGCTGAAAGACTGGATGCCAATTCCTTATAAAGGGCAAGAACCTAAAACTGGTTTAGTGATGGGTGAACACACGGAAATAACTGCAAAATACTACCAGATATCCCGGGAAGATCAGGACGAACTGGCTTTTAAAAGTCACAAAAATATGGCAAAAGCTTATGATGAAGGTTTCTTTAGTGATATGATCACCCCTGCTTTTGGCCTGGATAAAGACAACAACCTGCGCATTGATACAAGTCTTGAAAAATTAGCTCAGCTAAAACCCGCTTTTGATAAAAAAAACGGAACCTTAACAGCTGGAAATTCTACCCCATTTACAGATGGAGCTTCAGCTATTTTATTAGCAAGTGAAGAATGGGCAAAAGAAAATAACCTCCCGATCTTAGCATATATTACCTTTTCAGAATTAGCCGGAATTGAATATGTTGAAAATAAACAAAATTTACTTTTAGCGCCTGTTTTTGCAGCAGAAAGAATGTTGAAAAAAGCAGGAATGAGCCTTGAAGATTTTGATTATTATGAAATCCATGAAGCTTTTGCAGCACAGGTTCTGGCAACAATTAAAATTTGGGAAAATGATGATCTCGCTAAAAAATTTGGCCTCGAAAAAGCATTGGGAAAAATAGACAGAAATAAACTTAACGTAAAAGGAGGAAGCCTTGCTGCAGCCCATCCATTTGCAGCAACAGGTGGTAGAATAATTGCCACACTGGCTAAACTTTTAAATGAAAAAGGAAGTGGAAAAGGCTTTATTTCAATTTGTGCGGCCAGAGGGCAGGGAATTACAATGATCTTAGAAAAATAAGAATTACAATATGGATCGATTAGAACAGTTAAGACAATTCATTGGAAGGGAATTTGATCAGTCTCCTTCACCTTTTATGAAATGGCTGAATCCCATTATTATTTCCGTAGAAGAAGGAAATCTGGAATTTCAGTATACCGTACGTCCGGAGTGGCTGAATCCTATTGGCAAACTTCATGGTGGAGTAACCGCGGCTATTGTTGATGACATGATAGGTGCCACTATGTTTTCACTAAATGAAAATTCTTTCATAACAACCATAAATAATGTCATCGATTATTTTTCAACTGCGAAAGAAAATGATAATATTGTAGCGGAAACTAAAATCATTAAAAGAGGGAAGCAATTTGTGAATGCCCAATGCGAAATATGGAACGCAGATAAAACAAGATTAATTGCAAGGGGAACCTCTAATTTATTTAAAATCAATAACTAGGTATGAAAAGAGTTGTCATTACAGGAATGGGTGCTGTTACACCCTTGGGAAACAATGTCGAAGATTTCTGGCAAAACAGTATTAATGGAGTAAGCGGAGCTGCTTTGATCAAACATTTCGATGCAGAAAAATTTAAAGTTCACTTTGCATGCGAAGTAAAAGGTTTTGATCCTAAAGTTCATTTAACTCATAATGAAATAAAAAGAAGTGATCTTTTCACACAGTATGCAATGTATGCCTCTGCAGAAGCGATTCAGGATTCAGGATTAGATTTTGAAAATATGGATCCTTTTGACACCGGAGTGATCTGGGGAACAGGACAGGGAGGGATGTTAACTTTCGAAAATGAAGTTGCAGAATATTATACTGGGGATGGAACGCCCCGTTTTAATCCGTTCTTTGTGCCAAAATTCATTGCTAACATGGCTTCCGGAATGATTTCCATGAAATATGGACTTCAGGGAATTAATTATACCACCGTTTCTGCTTGTGCAACTGGAAATACAGCATTAATGGATGCCTTTAACTATATCCGTTTAGGCAAAGCAAAAGTAATTATCAGTGGGGGTTCAGAAGCTGGTATTACCCCGGCTTCAGTGGGTGGATTCTCTACTATGAAAGCCATGTCTACGAGAAATGATGATTTTGCAACAGCAAGCCGCCCTTACGACGCTGAGAGAGACGGCTTTGTGATCGGAGAAGGTGCTGGCTCTCTTGTTCTTGAAGAATATGAGCATGCAAAAAGCAGAGGAGCAATAATATATGCTGAATTGGTAGGTGCAGCAATGACTGCAGATGCCTATCATATGACTGCACCTCATCCTGAGGGAGCAGGGGCAATCAAAGCGATGCAGCTATCTCTTAAGGAAGCTGGTGTAAATGCAGAAGATATTGACTATATCAATCCACATGCTACCTCAACACCCCTGGGCGATCTAATTGAGCTAAAAGCGATCAGCAGTATTTTCAAAGGAAGTAAAAAACTGGATATCAGTGGAACGAAATCAATGACGGGACATTTATTAGGTGCTGCAGGTGCTGCAGAAGCGATACTCTCGATAAAAGCGATCCAAAATGGAATTATTCCACCAACCATTAACCTTCATAACATTGATCCGAATATTCCAAAAGATGTTAACATCGTATTTAATGAAGCAAAAGAAAAGGATATTACTTATGCATTAAGTAATGCTTTTGGATTTGGCGGGCATAATGCAACAGTGATTTTCAAAAAATTTAGCCACTAATATCTCGCAGATCAAAGAGATTCAGCAGATTTTAGATACAAAAAAAAGCAGTCAAAATTGACTGCTTTCTCATTTTATTCAGAATCAGGAATAAAAAAATCATCTTCACCCTCTGCAATTGGAATATAAAGCCTCTCCCATTGATCTCCCTTCATTATTTCCCAACTATGACCAACACCATCAGTATCTCCTGCAACTAGAATTATTCCCGGTTCAATTAGAAATGTAGAACCATCACTAACTTTAAATAAAATTTTTCCTTTTAATGTGACCACATACTGCCTCCTGGGAGCTGGATGTACATTCTTTTCCCATTCTTCTGTCATGGTACTTATCCAAAAAGTAGTGGTATTCATGGATTTCAATGTGGGTATTTTACCTTTCTCGAATTTGCTTGTTCCATCAGGATTACTTAGCAATCTAAAAGAAGGTACAAACTCACTTTTGTTTTCCATGTTATATTTAATTATTTCTTACGGCACCATTATATATGTGAGCACCATTTATATTACTCCCTGTAAATTAAGACTTCAACCATTCAGACGAAGAAAGATAATTCTGATCAGGATAATAAATGAAGAGGCAATTTCTTCCTTTTATGGTATTAATGATAGGAGCAGTAAGGTCTTTTGGAATTGCGGGACACCCCCAGCTTCTTCCAATTCTTTTATGCATTGTGGCAAACTCTTCACTTACATAGTTCGCTCCATGCATTACAATTGCTCTTTTGTAGGCCGCATCATTAAATCCTTTATCCATTCCCAGTAATCTTAAAGAATATCCGTTGTCTCCATTATAGGTAGCATCCGTAATATAAAATCCCATGCTGCTTTGAAGTGAGCTTTCAGTATTTGAAAAGTTTGTTGCAAATTCCTCACCGGTGTTTTTTCCGTGAGCAACCAATGAATTAAATAGTACTTTCTTTTCCTGTGTATCAATCACCCAAAGTCTGTTTGTATTTGAAGACATAGAAAAATCGCAGATAGTTAATAAGTGCGAATCCTGGTTCAGCAATCCTGCCTTTTTCAAATTTTCAAATCCTGTTAATGCTTTAAAAAACACTTCTTCATTAAGCTCATGCCCTGGTTCAAATACAATTGATTTATATAATGCTTCTGATGAAGATACTGTACTTATCGTCTTCTCAGATTTCGTATCGTTTACTCTTTCAATTTTTTCTGTGCTTATGATCTCACTCCTTAAATTTCCTTTCTCCGGGGAAACATAAAATGAAGTAGTAACCATATACGCAAAGCCTAATAGGCTATATAATCCTTTCATTCAATCCTATGTAAAATATCAATTAGTGGAGCAAAATTATAAAAACATAATTACCAGACAGTTATAACTCTAAAAAGTTTAACTCTATTTAAGAAACTTTAACGGCCGTCAAAAGCATCTATCTGATTATAAATCTCTTCCAGTCTTTTCCAATAACTCCTATTTACAGGTTCATATAGAACATAAATACATTTGATGGCAAAAATATCCAGTGTACTTCTGGATTCCATCCAGTTCATAATATTTTTAACTAATCTTTTTTCATCAAATCCGCCCCATTCTCCAGCCGGATTTAATAGATTAGAAAAGAGCACTGGAAAAACTTCGTACTGATCAATTCTTTTAATTTCATCAAAACTAAAAGGGCTTTTATAAAGGCTTAAAGCTACATATTGAAAATCCGATTCCTGAAGTTCTGTATCCAGGTATAATTCGGATAATACATTCCATACCAGTTTTCGCTCATCCAGATGTTGCAGCTCTTCCAAAACAAATCTATTCTTTGGAATCCGGAACAAATTCCAGGCTCACGGAATTCATACAATATCTAAGTCCGGTAGGTTTTGGTCCATCATCAAAAACGTGCCCTAAATGAGAATCACATCTTTTGCAAAGCACCTCTACTCTTTCCATCCCATAAGCAGTATCTCTTTTATAATAAACACCTTCTTTATCGGCTTCAAAGAAACTTGGCCACCCGCAACTGCTTGCGAATTTTGATGTGGAACGAAACAAATGATGCCCGCAGACGGCACAATAATAGTCTCCTATTTCATCAAATTCATTATATTTTCCTGTAAAAGCCCTTTCCGTTGCAGCTTCTCTTGATACAGCATACAGATCCGGAGCCAAGATTTTTTTCCATTCTTCATTGGAAATGTTCAATTTTGTGGTATCTGTTCTTGAATAGTATGGATTGTTTTTTGCTTGGTTTTCCATAAATGTAATTTTGACAGGTTAAAGATTCTGCGAATGTAGTTGCAGAAAAACGATTACTCTAAATGAAATTAAAATTTCATAACCAAATTTACTAAATTTGATCATATGAATGATGAAGCTAAAAGAAAACAATTAAGAAAATATAAAGCTTTTGCTACTGGATTATTTGTTGTGATGGCGATAATTTTTGTGATTACCACTATTCTCCAGAAAACAAATACTTCCCATTGGATCGGTTATGTCCGTGCATTTTCTGAAGCTGCAATGGTAGGTGCCTTGGCTGACTGGTTTGCAGTAACCGCTTTATTCCGCCATCCGCTTGGGATCCCTATTCCCCATACCAATCTTATCGAAAACAGCAAAGAAAGATTGGGAGACAACCTTGGAAGCTTTGTGGTCACCAATTTCCTTTCCCCTCAAAATATTCGTCCCTATATTCAAAAGCTTAAAATTTCAAATTTTGTCGGTGAATGGCTGGTTAAAGAAAAGAATCAGGAAATTTTAATTAGAAACCTCTCTGATATTGTCCTTGACATTCTAAATAAATTGGATGATTCTGCTGTGAGTGGTTTTATCAGTAAAAAAGTTTCTGAAATGACGAATGATATTAAATTCAACGTTATTATTGGAAACGGGATCAATTATCTATTGGATAAAAACGACCATCAAAGGATTATAACCAATCTTTCAAAACAGATCAAAGACTATATCATTGAAAATGAAGAAATGATCGAGGACCGGGTGAAAAAGGGCAGTTATTCTTTTATCCCCTCGTTCGTTGACAATAAAATTGCCGAAAAAATAGCAAGTGGGCTTTCTCATTTTTTTAAAGAAGTAGAAGAAGATCCTCAACATGAGATCCGTTCATTAATTACAAAAAAGATTTACGAATTTTCGCAGGACTTAAAAGAGGATCCAAAATGGGAAGGTGAGTTTAAAAATATCAAAGATGGGCTTCTTAAAAATGATAAGCTGAATGAATATTCTAATGATATCTGGATTTCTATTAAAAGTACTCTGACTAAAGAGCTTCAGGAAGACCAATCTTCTCTTAAAAAATACATCTCCCAAAACTTAAATGAGTTTTCTCAGAATTTAAAAACTGACGAAAAACTTCAAAACAAAATCGATCATTGGGTACGTGTTACCGCTTATAAATATATTCTTAAAAACACCCATCAGTTTGGGAACCTCATCAGCTCAACGGTTGGAAATTGGAAAGGCAAGGAGCTAAGTGAAAAAATGGAACTTGAAGTTGGTAAGGACCTTCAGTTCATCCGGGTAAACGGAACACTGGTAGGAGGATTGGTTGGCTTAATTATTTACACTATTGCCCATTTCTTTATATGATCAAAAACTAAAACTAAGTATAACCAAATCATGAAAAAAATCATTTTACTACTCCTATACTTCATAGGCTGTCTTTCCTTCGCTCAAAAAGTTGAACTGAAAGACATTACAGATTCATCACAAATCTTCAAAGGAGAAATTGCAGGAGTTCCAATTACTATGCAATTACGTTATGCTGGAATTGTAGATTGCAGTCAATATCAACATTTTGTCGATGGATGGTATTATTATGATAAGTACCAGAAAAAAATCCCGTTAACCGGTATTTATGATTATGGAAATCTATATCTCTACAACTTTGGAAACAAACAAAAACAAAGTTCAAAAATACTTGTTGAAAAGATTACATCACCGCGACTGATCGAAAAAACAGACAGTATTGCAAAAACATTGAATCCCAAAGAAATTTTAAACTTTCAAAGTGATCATGCAGAACATGAAATTTCCGGAACTTTTATCCTGGGAAATACCACACACCCTGCAAAACTATTAACGAAAAACAGTATGATCTACAGATTCAACAACTATCTGATTCTCCCTAACAACAAAAAGATCAATACTTACGATTTCATAGATCCATACGGTGGCAATGAACTTGTTTCTTATATTTCCGATAAAACCGGAAATAGGGTCTTATTGTATTTTGAACGTACCTCCAATTTCAATGCTTGTGGAATGTGCGGAGCCAGTGAAGGAGAAAAGGGATATCGGGTTTTATACTTTACCAGCGACTGGAATTACAAAAAATACCAGGATTTTCTTACGGAAAGCTGTATCAATAATATTTACGATACTACAGAAAGTAAGACCAAGGATCCAAAAGTTTTGAAATTTAGTATTAAAAAAACAACGACAAGTCCTGCTTATACTTTGGTTGTAGATATTAAAAATGCTTCAGTTGTAAAATCGAAATAATATTAAAACAAAGGAAGTTGTTTATTTACAGCCTGGTTCTGCCATTTCGACGAAAGGAGAAATCTTTTAAATATTAGCATGCTCTTTTAAACGTTAGGGATTTTCTACAGGATTAAACCTTGGCATTCTTACAGAATACCAATTCAAATGTCACCTGAATTTAAAATCTATTCTACCTTGGCAGTCTACTTGCTCTTTTTAAAAGCTCTTGGTTGATTTCGTTGATCAATTCCGGACCTTCATAAATAAATCCTGTATAAAGCTGTATTAAACTTGCTCCAGCATCCAGTTTTTCAATAGCATCTTTTGCAGAATGAATCCCACCGACTCCAATGATCGGGAAAGCTCTACCACTTTTTTCAGAAAGAAAACGGATTACCTCTGTAGATCTTTTTGTTAAAGGTTTTCCGGAAAGTCCACCTGTTTCAGATTTATTTTCAGAAGTTAAATTTTCGCGGGAAAGTGTTGTATTTGTAGCAATAACACCAGCAATCTTTGTATCTTTTACAATATCAATGATGTCCAATAATTGATCGTCGGATAAATCTGGAGCTATTTTTAAAAGAATAGGTTTTGGATTAGCTTTCTCAGTATTCATCTGCTGTAAAGTACCTAAAAGCTGTGTTAAAGGCTCTTTATCCTGAAGCTCACGAAGGTTTGGTGTATTGGGAGAACTCACATTTACTACAAAATAATCTACATAGGGGAAAAGTTTCTCAAAACAAATTTTGTAATCGTTTACAGCTTCTTCATTAGGAGTCACCTTGTTTTTTCCTATGTTTCCGCCGATAAGGACATTTTTATTTTTTTTAAGTCTTTCAACAGCAGCATCTACTCCTTCATTGTTGAACCCCATTCTGTTGATGATAGCAGAATCTTCTTTCAGACGAAAAAGTCTTTTCTTATCATTACCAAGTTGTCCTTTTGGAGTCAGCGTTCCAATTTCAACAAAACCAAAACCAAGATCTGAAAGCTCTTCAAAAAGCACTGCATTTTTATCAAAACCGGCAGCCAATCCAACTGGATTCTTAAATTTCAAACCGAAGACTTCCCTTTCCAATCTCTTATCTTCAATAGGTTTTGGAAGAAAAAGTTTTGTTAAGAAAGAGAAATTTTTAAGCATTGAAAAAGTAAAATAGTGAACTTCTTCAGGGTCAAATTTAAAAAGAATGGGACGGATCAGGTTTTTGTACATTGCCTTTTTTGGGAGACAAAGATAGCTGTTTTAGTGGAGAGTTGAAAATGGAAAGTTGAAATTGGATAGGTCTTACAAACATGTCAGGAATACAAAGTCAAATCAAAATTCAAAATATCTCCTACTCTTTTGAATTCGTCATCGATAGTTGCATTTACCATAATTCTTTCGTTAGAAATAGGATGATTAAAAACCAATTGATGGGCGTGAAGCGTCATTTTGTTGATGCTAAATGTTTGAAGCCACAACTTATTTTGTTTGTTGCATCCGTGCTTACGACAGCCTAAAATAGGATGTAAAATATGCTTAAAATGCTTTCTCAACTGATGAAATCTTCCCGTTTCAGGAATGGCTTCAACTAAACAATATCTTGAAGTTTGATGTTTTAAAAAAGGTAATTCTATTTCTGAAATCTGTAAACGATGATAATACGTAATCGCGTTTTGCCTGACTTCGTTTTCATTAATTAAATCATAATCAATAGTTTCTTCTTCTTTTGCCCAACCACGAAGAATTGCAATGTATTTCTTTTCAACCTGCCGTGTAGCAAATTGCTCACTCATGATTTTCAACGTTTCTTTATCTAAAGTGAACAGCAAAACACCCGAAGTTTTTCGGTCAAGGCGATGTATGGGAAAAACATATTGCCCAATCTGCTTTCTTAATTCCTGAATAGCATAAGTATCTGCTTCTCCGGAATAAAAAGATTTATGAACCAATAATCCGCTTGGTTTATTGATGGCAATAAGATATTCATCGCGATAAAGAATTTCTAACATGGGACAAAAGTAGAAATTTTCGATCGATCTAGCCCGATTATAGTAGCATCATTTTGCGGAGTAAATACTTGATATTTCATTTACAATTCATCCTGTTAATAAAAATTTCAGTCCTATTTTCAAAAATCTCTATATTTATGTAATTTAAGAATATGAACGAATATTTTAATTTTTTCGTAGCACTTGTTATTATTTCCATAGTGGCAGTCGCTATTACTTTAGCAGCGACAGATCCTAAAAAGAATAAAGTAACAAGAATATTATTATTAATTGTAGCTGCAATTATATTCATTATCGGAGCTGGTGGTTGTTTGTTGATGACAATTTCTAATGTTGGTTCTTATCGATATTGATCCTTTGTCAAGCATAAAAATATAGTTGTAAAACTAATCGAACGATCTCTAAACCTGAAAAATCTCAGGCCCTCGGTTTCTGTTAATCTCATTATTTTCACAGAATGGTTTATCATTAAGCTATCATTTTTAGCATCCTAAATATTTAAAAGCAGTTTTTTAACTGCTTTTTTTGTTGAATTTCATGAATTTGGATTCCAAATTCATATTTTTGCACTTCAGACGTAAAAAAAATTATGGCAAAGCAAGAAGATGTTTTCAAGAAAGTGATTTCTCACGCTAAAGAATATGGTTTTATTTTCCCTTCCAGTGAGATCTATGACGGTTTATCCGCTGTTTATGACTATGGGCAGAATGGTGCTGAACTAAAAAATAATATCAAACAATATTGGTGGAAAGCAATGGTACAGCTTAACGAAAATATTGTGGGTATCGATTCAGCGATCCTTATGCACCCAACTACTTGGAAAGCATCAGGCCACGTGGACGCTTTTAACGATCCATTAATTGACAATAAAGATTCTAAAAAGCGTTTCAGAGCAGATGTTTTGGTAGAAGACTATTGTGCTAAAATTGAAGATAAAGAAAATAAGGAAATTGAAAAGGCGGCAAAAAGATTCGGAGATTCTTTTGATAAGGCTCAGTTTGAAGCTACCAATCCTAAAATCCTGGAATACCGAGCAAAAAGAGAGGCTATTCTTTCAAGATTAGCGAAGTCTCTGGAAAATGAAGACCTTGCTGATGTAAAATCATTAATTGAGGAATTGGAAATTGCTGATCCTGATACCGGTTCAAAAAACTGGACGGAAGTAAGACAGTTTAACCTGATGTTCGGAACGAAATTGGGAGCTTCTGCTGATTCGGCAATGGATCTTTATTTGAGACCTGAAACGGCTCAGGGTATTTTTGTTAATTTCTTAAATGTACAAAAAACATCCCGTCATAAACTTCCTTTCGGTATCGCTCAGATCGGAAAAGCATTCAGAAATGAGATTGTTGCAAGACAGTTTATTTTCAGAATGCGTGAATTTGAACAAATGGAAATGCAGTTCTTTGTAGCTCCGGGAACAGAACTTGAATTCTATGAACAGTGGAAAACAAAACGTCTGAACTGGCATCTTGCTTTAGGTCTAGGTAATGAAAATTACAGATTCCATGATCATGAGAAATTGGCTCATTATGCTAATGCTGCTGCAGATATCGAATTTAATTTCCCATTTGGTTTTAAAGAACTTGAAGGAATTCATTCAAGAACAGATTTCGACTTAAAAGCTCATGAGAAACACTCAGGAAGAAAACTTCAGTTTTTTGATCCTGAAAGAAATGAAAACTATGTTCCTTATGTTGTCGAAACTTCTGTAGGTTTGGATAGATTATTCCTTTCTGTATTCTCTCATTGTTTAAAAGATGAAATCCTGGAAGATGGTTCAGAAAGAACAGTTCTATCTCTACCCCCTGCTTTAGCTCCGGTAAAAGCGGCAATTCTTCCTTTAATGAAGAAAGATGGTATGGCAGAATATGCTGAGAAGATCTTTAATGACCTAAAATACGATTTCAACTTATTCTATGAGGAAAAAGATGCCATCGGAAAACGATACAGAAGACAAGATGCTATTGGTACTCCTTATTGTATCACAATAGATCATGATTCCCTTATTGACCACACCGTGACGATAAGAGACAGGGACACCATGAAACAGGAAAGAGTTCCGGTATCGGAATTAAGAAGGATCATTGATGAGAAAACGAATTTCAGAAATTTACTTTCAAAAATATAGAACGAAAGCCTTGATTTTTTCAAGGCTTTTTTATTTTCTATAGGTTAATTCATTATTTTTGGCGCAAATTATAACTATGAAAAAAATTCTATTGGTGGCCTTCGGTCTTGTTCAGGCGTTATATTATTCGCAAACACAGGATCTGGCGGCACTGGCTTCGGGAAAGTACATCGGAATGAATGCCCTTTTTGACACAAAAGATAATCTATACGGTTATGTTTCTGTATATTCCTATGGAAAGACAGGAAAAACCACTAACAAATTCGGTTATGTAATTCTAGATAAAAATTTAAATCCTGTTGCCAATAATGAATTTGAAGGAGACAACAGTGTTGGTTCTTATTTTGGATATTTAGATTTTAAAGGAAAGATCATTCTGCAACCTACTGACATCACTTACATCCAACTTTTCAAAAGAGTACTGACCGCTCCTCCTCCTTCTATGGTTGTTGATCTAAAAACAAATACTGTTGCCCCTAAGGTCTATTATGACTATAAGGAAGGTGTTTTTACAGAAATCACTCAGCCAAAAACCTGGAAAGAGGAAAGAAAAGAAAACCGTGAAGAAAAGAAAGAAAAAGGGTATAACTACGTTTCTGCCGTTAGCGAAGTAAAAGAAGGCGGATTTATCGCTGTGGAGTATCATGACTATGGCAAATATGTCAATAATAACAGCATTATAAAATTTAATGAAAACAAAAAAGAGATCTGGAGGTATAAATACAACACCAATGGAAGCAAAAAAGTATTTTCTGATCTTAGTGTTTTAGATAAAGATGAAAAATATATCTACGGAATTTTAAGAAATGTAAATGGAGATGATAAAACATTTTCTATGCTTGTCATTGATATGAAAACCGGACAGGAGGTTTCTAATAAACCTGTCACAGGCCTTTCACCGGAAACGATCTATAATATTGATTTTTTTGCAACAGAGGAATCGAGAATTGACAATGATAAAACTTTTGATGATAAGATTGTTTTAACCGGAAAGAATTTTGTTTCTGATAAAATGCGTGGCTTTGCCCGTCTGGTTGTCAATAAAAATGATTTTACTACAGATTTGAAGGCTTTAAATTTCAAACCTGATTATTCGGCTCACCTTAAAAATATCAGCGCAGATGGAGGGGTGGAAAACGGATATTACCTTCAGACCAAAGACATGTATTTTATGAGTGATGGAAGTGTCGGAATTTTATCTGAAAAATTTAAACCTGAAGGCCAGTACAATGCTCCCAAAACGACAGATCTTGTATACATCTATACCGATAAAGATTTCAATATAAAAGAACTGAAGGTTTTTGAAAAAGAAAAATCCAAGTGGGTAAATGCAGATTATCTGTTTTCACAGTATCTGAACGATGGGAAAGACGTAGTTTTCTTCTACCGCGATTATCAGAAAGATGAGGCAACGAGAGAAAAAAAATGGAATCTATTTATCAATACTGTAATCGATGGAAAATTCAAACAGGAAGTCATTCCGATTTCTGAAAAAGATAACTTTACAGTAACTCCATATGTAGGAAAAGAAGGTTATATTCTTTTGAGAGAATTTAATGAGAAAGAAAAATTCAATAAAATACGTCTTGAAAGACTTAACTACTAATAAAAGAATCCTGATTTGATCAGGATTCTTTGTTTTGATAATAATCAGCTATATTTTTTATATCCTCTAAACTGAGGTTCCACATAAAATTAAGGAATTGCTGATAGCTTTCACTTTGATTTTTGGGATCAACACGATCCAGATATCTGTTGAGATTATAATTTTTCCGGCCTTCATAAATCTTAGCAAAGCATTTCCCCAACCAGCTTTTATAATATTTTTCCTCTACGCCATCCTGTAAGAATTGAAGACTTGTATACACTCCTAATCCATAATCTTCAGAGTGATAAAAATCAGGTAAGATTTCCATACTTGCGATTTTTTC